>CADDZN010000068.1 GCA_902812375.1 bacterium
CACCTATCGTGAGCTCCGCGAGGCGGTGGGCACACTGACGCTCGCGCTCAAAGCCGCCGGTGTGCAGCCAGGCGACCGGGTGGCCGGCTGGCTCCCGAATATTCCCGAGGCCGTGATCGCGATGCTCGCGACTACATCGCTCGGCGGAATCTGGTCGTCGTGCTCGCCCGACTTCGGCGCGCAGGGAGTAATGGATCGCTTCGGGCAGATCGCGCCAAAGATTCTGTTCGCCGCCGATGGATATCTGTACAACGGCAAAGAAATCGATCTGCTGCCGCGGCTGCGGCAGATCGCGTTCAGGATTCCGACGCTCGAGCACGTGGTCGTCACTCCGTACAGAAAGCAGATGCCCGATCTCGACGGAGTGCGGAAAGGGACCCTTTGGTCGCGGTTCATTGCCGCGCAGTTGAGCGCGGCGGCGAACCGTCCGACGCCATCGAGTGGAGTAAGGAAAACTCCGGCCGAAGGAATCATTCGACGTACTCCGCCCGAGCAGGTAAAGGAAGAGCCCGTGTCCTACGAGGCACAGCTCAAGAACCTCGAGTTCGAGCGGTTCGGCTTCGATCATCCGCTCTACATCATGTATTCGTCCGGTACCACCGGCTTGCCGAAATGCATGGTCCATAGCGCCGGCGGGACGCTGATCCAGCACTTGAAGGAGCTGATCCTCCACACCGATCTGAAGCGTGAGGACTGCATCTTCTACTACACGACCTGTGGCTGGATGATGTGGAACTGGCTCGTCAGCTCACTCTCGGTCGGAGTGAAGGTCGTTCTATATGATGGCGCTCCGCTCGCACCCACTCCGGACATCCTGTGGGACATGGCGGTAAAAGAGGGCATCACGGTGTTCGGAACGAGCGCGAAATATCTGGCGCTGCTCGAGAAGTCAGGTCTCGTTCCCAAAAAGAAGTTCGACCTCTCGAAGCTGAAAGCGATTCTCTCTACTGGTAGTCCGCTCGCCGATCACAGCTTCGACTACGTCTACACGAAGATCAAATCCGATGTGCATCTCGCCAGTATCAGCGGCGGAAGCGACATCATCTCCTGCTTTGTTCTGGGCAATCCAATCTTGCCGGTCTATCGCGGCGAGATCCAAACGCCCGGGCTCGGAATGGCGGTCGATGTGTTCGACGATCGCGGACGACCCGTGCGCCTCGTTCCAGGCGAGCTGGTTTGCACCCGACCGTTCCCCAGCATGCCGATTGGTTTCTGGGACGATCCCGATGGCGCCAAGTACAAAGCTGCCTATTTCGATTACTACCCGGGCGTCTGGCGCCATGGCGACTGGGCCGAGATCACTCGGCATCGCGGCTACATCATCTACGGGCGAAGCGATGCGACGCTCAACCCCGGCGGTGTGCGCATTGGGACGGCCGAGATCTATCGTCAGGTCGAGCAGCTACCCGAAGTGCTGGAGAGCGTCGCTGTAGGGCAGGAGATCAATGGCGGCTCACCGGGCGATGTACGGATCGTCCTGTTCGTGCGGCTTCAGCCTGGAGTAACTCTCGACGCGGCTCTGGCAGAGAAGATCACCTCTCACGTGCGCGAGAATACTACGCCGCTCCACGTGCCGAAGAAAATCATCCAGGTCGAGGACATCCCGCGCACCATTAGCGGCAAGATCAGCGAGCTGGCTGTGCGCGAAGTCATCCACGGGCGTCCGGTGAAAAACACGGAAGCGCTCGCGAATCCGCAGGCGCTGGATCTTTACAAGAGGTTGGATCAACTGCGCGATTAGCGCAGCGCCGGTTAGTGCTGGGCGATGACAGCGTCGCGCTTGGCCGTTGCGGCAAGCGCGTTGACCATGTCCTGGAGCTTCGGGCCACGCCCGGGCTCAGGGGTGCCGAAAGTCAGAGCGGTATGATAGTGCGAAACGCCATAGCTCGCGCCCGTTTTCCGCTCGACGGTGATGCCCCAACTCTGATCATCGCTTTGGTTCTCGTCCTCGTTAGCCGCGGTGCTCTGTGGCAGCGCGTGCGCCTCCACCTCGGAGAGGAAGGCTTTCCAGTCGGGTGCGCCTTTCAGCTTCGCTTCGCAAACCGAGCTAACCCACCGATCTTCGCCAAAGTGCGAGTCACGTTTTGAGACCGGGCCGCAATCGTAGCCCGCACGCACGAAGTTGTCGACGCGCGTGTCCGCCGAAGCTGGCGATGTCTCATAGTATTGATCCCACCAGAGAAGCAGGCGGCCCGTGGTCGCGGCGCCGTTCTGGCGAATGATTACGAGGTACTGTGGGTTTCCGAAACCGGAATACCAGATCCTGACTTCCCGCGCATTCTTGGGTAGCGCGCTCTTCGAAAGCGGAGAGAGGCCAACTGTAAGCGCTGCCGCATCCTTCGTCTCGAACATCGCTTCAGTGGTCGGCCCTGTGTCGTTGGACGCAAGTGACTGCTGGGCGACGGACGAGCACGGAATGGCAACGAGCAGGGTGGTGGCGAACGCTAGTCGGCTCATGCACCGAGGACTGGTTGGCCGAGCGAAAGGTCACAATCCACAACCTCATCAATAAAGCAGCCGTAACCCCTTGATGCATAACTACTTAGACTGTGGAAACGGGCTATATTCGGTCGCTAAACCGCCAGCCTAGAATGGCGTCAACCGGCGGCCGAATACCTGACAGTAGTAGAGTCCACCAGCTTTGGATCGGGCCATACCGATCCCTGTTTCCACCACGTCCCTCGCCAGAATGTTTTCCCTATGGCCCTCCGACGACATCCAGCCTTCGACTACTGCCTCCGCCGACGGGTAACCGAGCGCCACGTTCTCCGCGATCCTTGCATATAGGTAGGAAACCCGATGCGCGCGATCAGTCAGTGTCGGTAGCTCCGCGCCAGGCAGCACGTGCGCCATTTTCTGGAAGGTCGCCATCTGCGCTGCCTGAACCTTTGCCATCTGGTCCAATTGCGGATTGTAAACGAGGGCAGGCAATCTGCGGCGTACGCGCTCCGAGTTTACGAGATCGAAGACCTGTGATTCGGTAGCGGCGAAAGCTCCACGAGACGAATAGACGGGATGCGATGACGCGCTGCTCTGAAGCATCGGTATGTCGCAACCAAACGCCAGCACAGACAACGCTGCAAAGGTGGTTTTCGAAAAACGCATCCAACGTTATAGCGCTTGCTCAGCGCGATCGTTCCAGCGCCTCCAGCAGCTTCCGTTGGTCGAGATTGGTGCGCTTCGCTGTAAAAACACGCAGCCACCGAGCGCTCTTGTAAAGCTCCTCGGAAAGCGATGGCAGATTGATCGTCCCGATCCATCCCTCGCCAGTCAGCCGCTCGACAGCGCCACCTCGGCGCAAGACCGGAATGTCCAGTCCCAGCATCTGAGTCTTGGCCGGGTAATCGAGCAGTAGCTCTCCGGGGGTGAGACCAAACTCTATCGCGAGGTCGTTCTCCGTTTGCGTCACTCGTTTCCTGTCCGTGGCGATCCACTCCATGGCGTCGGCGTCGAGCTCCGCAGCCGGCCACTCTGCCGCGCGCTTATAGAGCTTTCTCTCCTTGAGCGCGATGAGAAGCTGGGTCGGCCAGGCGCTCTCCAGTCGATGCATCAAACCTTCATCGGTGTAGTGTGCGAGTGACATCGCGTCGATGACACCTGCCTCAATGGCGTCTTCGACGAGTCGCTTGTACATCGCGGTCGCGCTTCGCACCGCATGGTGCCAGTAGACGTTGCGGTACATCTGATATTTCGCGAACAACAACGACTCCAGTGCCGAGAGCGCCTTCTCCAGCACTCCGACGGTTCGTCGCCCCGAAGCGGGATCCTCTACGATCACCATTGAGTTGGTGAGCCGGTCGACATCGATCTCACCGTATGGAACGCCGCACATGAACGCGTCGCGCTTGAGATACTCGATCTTGTCGAGGTCAAGAGAGCCGGAAATAAGGCCTTGCAGAGCGCTCGTGCTCTGGCCCCTGATCAAATCGAAGACTCGCTCGGGAGCGCCGTCGGCGAATTGCGCGCGCAACAGCGTGGCGACATGTCCCTCGGTGATCAGCGGGCGCGCTACGTCCTCGTGGTGCAGCGCACCAATCTCCTCGAGCGCGTGTGAGAAGGGATAGTGACCTACGTCGTGCAGTAGAGCCGCGGCACGAACCACTCCCAGCTCCTCTTCGGAAATCGAGGCAGCGTCCTGGGATTCACAGAGCAACGCCAGCGTGCGACGAGAAAGATGGTGAGTGCCGAGCGCGTGCTCGAAGCGCGAATGTGTTGCGCCGGGATAAACGAGATATGTCCAGCCGAGCTGCCGCACGTATCGCAGACGCTGGAAAACGTCGGTGTCCACGAGCTCCAGAGTTTGCTCATCGACTCGAATGTTGTTCCAAACGGGATCGCGCAGAATCTCGAAGCGCATATCCCTCCGCAGAGAAGACGTTTTATCCCTTGGGGCCGGCGTTTTTGGTTGCGACGTCTACTGTACCAAACTTCTCGAAGTTCTCCCGGAACATCCTGGCGAGCTTTTTTGCCTGGACATCATAAGCCGCGGGGTCAGGCCAGGTCGCGCGCGGATTCAGCACCTTTGCGGGCACGCCCTCGACTTCTCTGGGGATGGCGAGACCGAACACCGGATCAGTTTCGGTGGCAACATCGTCGAGGTTGCCAGCCAGCACTGCGCGCACCATCGCGCGCGTGTGCAACAGCTTGATGCGTTTGCCTGTACCGTATGGCCCACCACTCCACCCGGTATTTATAAGCCAAACCCGCGACTCATGATCGCGGAGGCGCTCGCCGAGCATCGCCGCGTACTTCGTTGGGCGCCATACGAGAAACGCGGCGCCGAAGCACGCACTGAAGGTCGGCTGCGGCTCAAGAACTCCGCGTTCGGTGCCGGCCACTTTCGCGGTATATCCGGAAAGGAAGTAATACATCGCCTGCTCGGACGAGAGCTTCGCGATAGGTGGCAGAACGCCAAACGCGTCCGCGGTCAGAAAGATCACGTTACGAGGGTGTCCGCCACGTCCGCCGGTGACACAGTTTCGGATGTAGTGAAGCGGGTACGAGGCGCGAGTATTTTCGGTGATCGATTGGTCCGCGAACTTTACCTGCTTCGTGATCGGATCCAGTACGACATTCTCGAGGACTGTTCCGAACATCTGCGTCGTGCGGTAGATGTCCGGCTCACTTTCAGGCGAGAGGTTGATGACTTTTGCGTAGCAACCGCCCTCGAAGTTGAAGATTCCCGCGTCGGACCATCCGTGCTCGTCGTCTCCTATCAGGCAGCGGCTGGGATCTGCTGAGAGCGTCGTCTTGCCCGTGCCGGACAAACCGAAAAAGAGAGCGGTGTCGCCATCTTGCCCAACGTTCGCCGAACAGTGCATGGAAAGCACGTCCTGCCTGGGCAGCAGGTAATTCATTACGGCGAACATTGCTTTCTTGAGCTCGCCCGCGTATCGCGTTCCGCCAATCAGGATCGTACGGTCGGCGAAATTCAACACGATGAACGTTCCGCTCTTCGTCCCGTGCCGCGCGGGATCGCTCTGAAATTCTGGCGCGTGTAACACCGTGAAGTTCGGCTCGAAGGTGGGTAAATCGCTCCGCTCCGGACGAATGAACATGTTCCGCGCGAATGCCATGTGCCACGCGCTGGGCGATACGTAGCGCACGGACAGGCGATAGGCCGGGTCCGCGCCACAGTACAAATCCTCGACGAAAAGCTCCGGCGACGCGTTGAGGTAGCTTCTGAGATCCTTCAGCAGGAGCTGGTATTTGTCGAGGGTGAGCGGCTGATTGACCTTACCCCAATCGACATCCTTCTCCGAGGTAGGCTCCCGCACAACGAACTTGTCGTTCGGCGACCGGCCAGTGTGCGGGGTGGTGACCGCCACGAAAGGGCCCATCTCGGCAAACTCGCCTTCCTCTCTCCGTGCCGCTGCCTTGAACAGCTCAGGCGCAATGAGATTCCAGTGGACCACGCCCCTTGGCGCGAGTCCCTGTCGGCTCAGCCCATTGCTGTTGCCGCGCGCGACGGGGCGCTGCGGTCTTATCTCGGTTGCCATTATTGGCTCGCCCCTTCAGTGGTGCGCTGCTGTGCATCCATCACGGCGACGGCGGCCATGTTTACAATATCCTGAACGTCAGCGCCCTGCTCCAGTACATGTACGGGAAGATTCATACCGACGAGGAATGGCCCGATTTTCGTGGCACCGCCGAGGTGGTGCAGGAGCTTGTAGGCGATATTCCCAGCGCTGAGGTTGGGAAAGATCAATACGTTCGCGCGCTCCTTCAAAACGCTGAACGGATAACTCGACCGCAGGATATTCTCGTCCATCGCGGTGTCTGCCTGCATCTCGCCGTCAACGATCAGTGAAGGATCCCGCTTTCGGAGAATCGCGACGGCCTTTGCCACTTTCTCCGCATCGGGATGTCGCACCGAGCCGAAGTTCGAGAATGATAGCATCGCGATCTTCGGCGTAATGCCGAAAGTGCTCACTATGCGACCAGCAGAGTACGCTATCTGAGCGAGCTGCTCCGCCGTTGGATCGATGTTGACCGTGGTATCACCGCAAAAGATTACATGCTTCTCGAAGACAAGCATGTATAACCCACTCACAATCTCTGCTTTCGGATGCGGACCGATTACCTGGAGCGCAGGCCGAATGGTCTCGGGATAGTGCATTCCGACGCCGGATAACAGAGCGTCTGCATCGCCGCAGGCGACCATCACCGATCCGAAATAGTTTCCGTTGAAGAGGAGCTGGTGCGCTTCGCCGTGACTCAACCCTTTGCGCTGACGCCGCTTCCATAGATAGTCGGCGTATTTGTCGCGCTTGTCCGATTTTGCCGGATCCTCGATGACGATGTCCCGCAGCGATATGTGGCTTTCCTCGGCGATACGCTGGATCGTCTCGCGCTGGCCAAGAAGGATCGGGAAACCAATACCTTCATCGGAGATCATGCGGGCGGCGCGAATGATCTTCGGTTCTTCGCCCTCGGGAAGCACAACGCGTTTTGGAGAGCGCACGGCGCGATTGATGATTCCGCGCATAATTCCTCGAGCTCTACCCAGGCGAGCCTCGAGCTGCTCCCGATACTGCTCGAGGTCGATCATCTCCTTGGCGACGCCGCTCGCGACAGCGGCCCATGCAACGGCCGGCGCAACCCACAGCAATACCCGTGGATCGAAGGGGAAGGGAATCAGATAGTCTGGACCGAACTTCACGGAGCGTAATCCGTAGAGGCGCGAAACGCTCTCCGGCACGTTCTCCTTTGCGAGCGCGGCGAGTGCGCGCGTGGCGGCCATCTTCATCTCTTCGTTCACCTGCGTCGCGCGAGCATCCAGGGCACCACGAAAGATGAACGGGAATCCCAGAACGTTGTTTACCTGATTCGCGTAGTCACTGCGTCCGGTTGCGATGATTGCGTCGGAGCGCACCGCTCGCACCTGGTCGGGCAGAATCTCCGGCTCCGGATTGGCAAGTGCGAAGACGATCGGTTTCTTGGCCATCTTCGCGACCATCTCGCCTGTGATCGCGCCAGCGACCGAAAGCCCGACGAAGACATCAGCGCCGACGAGTGCCTCGGCGATTGTGCGCGCTTTGGTATTGTGCGCGAACTTCGCCTTGTATGGGTCGAGCTCTCCGGGTCGTCCCGCGTAGACCACTCCCTGCCGGTCGGTGAGGAGAATGTTTTCGCGCGGCACTCCGAGTCTCACGTAGTGCTCGGCCGTCGAGATTGCGGCGGCGCCAGCTCCGGAAAACACGACGCGTACTTTTTCGATCTTCTTGCCGACGATCTCGAGCGCATTCAAGAGCGCTGCACCGGAGATGATCGCGGTTCCGTGCTGGTCGTCGTGGAAGACGGGAATCTTCATCGTCTTCCGCAGCGTCTCCTCGATGTAAAAGCAGTCGGGAGCGCGGATGTCCTCGAGGTTGATTCCGCCAACGGTCGGCTCGAGGAGCTGACAGAATTTTATGACGTCGTCGGGATTCTCCGACCCTACCTCGAGATCGAACACATCAAGGTCAGCGAACTGCTTGAAGAGATTGCCTTTGCCTTCCATCACCGGCTTCCCGGCCAGGGCGCCGATGTTGCCGAGGCCGAGGACGGCGGTGCCATTAGTGACGACGGCAACGAGGTTCCCCTTTGCAGTGTATTTGTAGGCGGTCTCGGGATTCGCTTCGATCTCGAGGCAGGGAACCGCGACTCCGGGTGAGTATGCGAGCGCGAGATCGCGCTGGTTGTTTAGCGGTTTGGTCGGTACGACCGCGATCTTTCCAGGTCGTCCGCTCGCATGGTAATCGAGGGCATCTTCTTGCTTCATTGAACGTGGAAAAATGCCATGGGCACCGAGTCAGTGCCACCCTCGGAGCTGTTCGGTCAGCGTCGTTGCGCCAGCCTCACCAGAAACGCGAGGAGCGCCAGGACTCCCGACACCGCAATTATTGCGGGACCGGAGGGCAGGTCGAATGGAACCGATAGTGAGAAGCCGATGACTGCCGCGACCAGCGCTGAAAGGATTGACCAGAAAAAGGTGCCGGCCATGCTGCGGGAAAGCAAAAGGCCTGTCACGGCGGGGAGAACGAGAAAGTTGAACACGAGCATCACGCCGGCGAACTGCATCGCGAACGCAATCACGAGACCGAGTGTCAGGTACAGCAGCAGATTCCAGAAGTTGATACGATAGCCGAGGGTCCGGGCGGTCTCGCGGTCGAAGGAGATGAAGAGAAACTCCTTGTAGAACACTGCATGGATCAACAGGACCGGGACAGCAACCGCGAGGAGGACCAGCGTATCTCCGCGAGTAATGCCGAGAATATTGCCTTGCAGGAAAATGTCGTGGGCTTCGCCGGTCTTCGCTTTTGAGATGAGAATGATTCCGATTGCCGCGGCGACCGCATAGGTCACTCCGATCGTCGCATCAGGTGGAATTCGGCCGCGGCTGCCACCAGCGCCGAAGAAAAGCACGCCTGCGATCGTGAGAATTAACGCGAGTGCAATCGGATGCGTAGCAATGCCGAGCATCCAGCCTCTGCCGGCGAGCCACAGAGCGAGAGCAATGCCCGCGGAGGAGAGCTCGGCCAGCGCGGCACCGACGAAGACGATGCGCCGGAGCACGACGTAAACGCCGAGTACCGAACAGGCAAGACCGATGACGAGGGCTCCGTACAGCGCCTCCCTGAACAGGAGGACAGCGTCAAGCATTCGGGGCGGGAAGAGTTTGTCCGTCCCGGCGGGCGACGACCACGCGATGACCGTTGATGTTGTCGACGTCGACGGGAATTCGGTACATCTCGCTGAGCACGGATTCGCTCATGATCTCGTCCACTGTCCCGATGCGGAAACCACCATTCACGACCAGAGCGATACGCTCGACGTAGTTCGCGACCTCGTTCAATGCGTGGCTCACCATTAGCACGGTGAGTTGATCTCGCTCGTGAAGCTCGCGAACGAGTCCGAGGATCTGCGTCGTCGAAACCAGATCCATTCCGTTGGTTGGCTCATCGAGCACGAGTACGTTCGGTTGTCCGACCAATGCGCGGGCGATGAGTGTCCGCTGTTTCTGACCGCCGGAAAGCGCACTCAAAGGTTGATCGGCAAGATCGAGGATGCCGACGTGATCAAGAGATGCGCACGCAAGCTTGCGGTCCACGGCGCCGGGCCGCCTCCCGAGACCGATGCGGTCGTAACGACCCATCATTACCACGTCGATCACGTTCAGGGGAAAATTGTAATCGACCTGATCTCGCTGGGGCACGTAACCAAAGCGGATGCCCGGCGCATGCGTGACGGATCCGGACAGCGGGATAAGTGTTCGAAGGATGGCGCGAAGGATGGTCGTCTTCCCCGCGCCGTTTGGTCCGACCATCCCGAGGAAATCTCCCTCGGGAATGGTGAAGGTAAGATCAGAAAGAATGACGCGACGCCCGTATCCGAGCGTCGCGTGATCGAACGAGACCAGGTTGGCCATTAAAGAGCGGCGGCGAGCTGCTTGATGTCGTAATCCATCACTGAAATGTAGTCGCCAACTCCCTTTACTCCACCAACTGAGGGTGGAAGGATCAAAACTTTCGCGCCAGTACGCGCGGCGACGAATGCGGCCGTCTTCTGATCATAGAACGGTTCCATCACTATCACCTTCGCGCCAGTTCTCTTCATTTGTTGAATGAGACCAGCCAGGTGGGATGGAGACGGTGGAACACCGGGCTTCGGCTCCATGAAGCCGACGATGTTCATCTTCGTGTATTCAGCGAAATAGCGCCAGCTCGTGTGCCATGCTACCACCGGTTGGCCTTTGATTTTCGCGAGCTCGTCGGTCCAGGTGCGTTCGGCGGCGTTCAAGCGCCCCTCGAAATTCTTTTCGTTGGCCGAGTAAATGGCGGCGCCGTCCGGATCGAGCTGTGTGAACTTGTCTCTGAAGAGCCGCGCTATCCGTCGGCCGTTTTCCGGATCGAGCCAATAGTGCGGATTTCCAAGAGGGTGCACGTCGCCCTGACTGCGATCGACATTCCCGCTCGGCACATCGAGTAGTGGAATGGCGCGCGAGACGTCGACGTAGCCTGGCGCCCCTTGCTTGATCTTCGGATTGCGTGCTCCGTCGAGGAGTAGAGGCATCCAGCCGATCTCGAGGTCGAGTCCGACAAACGCCCAGACATCGGCGTTTCGAAGTTGAAGGACGAAACTTGGTTTCGCCTCGATGAAGTGCGGGTCCTGGTAACCTTCGCCGATATGCGTCGCGGTAATGCGCTTGCCGCCAACGGCCTTGGCGATGTCGTAAAGGTCCGTGGTACTGGTAACGACCTTGAGCTGCGCCCCCGCGGGAACCGCGATCGCAGCGGCTGCGATCAATGCGAGGGCTGTCTTTAACTTGCTTAACATTATGGTTGTTTCCCTGGCGTTCGGGCCGAATTATCAGAATGGATGCGGCTTGTGAGGTCCAAGCGAAAAGGTCGCCTGGAGTAGGATGCGATTGATACGCTCTATACCCGCGGGCGGCACATATCGTTCATATGAGACGCTCATTTTCGAGAACTCGCTCGGGAAAAACTCCAGGTCTACCGATCCCGCCCGTGTCGTGCGTCCATCGTAAAGCGGATCCTGGAGCTGATCGTACCGTCCTCCGAGGAAACCACGAGTCGTGATCTGGTAGCGGGCAAATGCGTAGCCGCCGGTGTAATTGGTCCCGGCGGTCGCCACCAGAGTCGGCGGCGTTAGCGACGCGGCGCATATGTCTCGGCATACTGGACCAGGAACGAACGCGGAAACCGAGTGCGTCACCTGCCGCATTATCTCCGACTGAAGAATGAACGACTTGTACAACCCCTGCTGGAGCGGGCGCCAACGGAACGTGAGATCTGCTCCGAAGGTGCTCTGGCGCGCATTGAGTGCGTTCACGAGATCGATCGTTGTGGGCAGCGGCTCTTCTCTCACCCCGGTGAGCGCACTTCCCGAAAGCTCGAGATTGGTACTTTCGTTCAGGTCCCAGTAATTCCGGAGCCGCGCGGAATAGCCCAACCCGCTCAACTTGCGATTCACGGGGTCGCCTGTCACGAGTGAATCTGTTTTGTCCGCCAAACGATCGACTGCCGTGACCTGGATCTCCTGATAGAAGCCGAACGGCGCAATTACGCGGCTGAGCCAAAACCCAGTGCCCTTGAGTCCATCGGGCGCGAAGAATCGCTGAATGACGTACGGGTATTCGATCGTGTGCAGATCGTGCCGATGCGTCGTGTTCTCTTTTCCCACCGGCATGAGAAACCGTCCGATCTTCAGCTCGAGCTCGTGGGGTAGCGCGGTCGTGGTGAGATAGGC
>CADDZN010000069.1 GCA_902812375.1 bacterium
GAAGAATATCAACGACGCGACGCGGGAAGTCACCGCGGAAACGCGCGGCAACATCGAGCCCGACTCTCACTCGCGGTTGACTGATGCGGAGCTCGAGCGGCGCCGCGCCGCCGACGAAGCCCAGCGGCCGGCGCCCAAGAGGTTGATGTAGCTACTGCGTCGTACGACGGGAGGAAGCTTCTACCTGCTTCCGCCTGTCGTCGATCTTCGCCACTGCCCGCAGGTTCGTGAGGAAATCTCTCACTCGCTGTTGTCTTAGCTGATTGAGCTCCTGCGCGCGCAGAGTTTCTTTTTGCGCCTCGAACGCAGCGCGGTTGGCGGGCACGCGGTTGTCGACACGCTCGACCACCACTCCGCCACTCGCCTTTACCGGCGCGCTTACCACGTTCACTGGCAGCGTGAAGGCGGCGCCGACCGCTTCCGGAAGCTGCGCAAGCTCCGGCACTCCGGTTACGCGGGTGAACGGTTTGGTCTTGACCATTTGTAGGCCCATTAGCTTCGCGGCCGATTCCAGAGTGCTCGCGGCGGCCACTTTGGCGAAATTCGCCGCCTGTGGCATTAGCGCGTCGATTTTTTTCTGACGCGTGAGGAAGCTCCGGATGTCGCCCTTCGCCTGCTCGATCGAGGCAGTTCCACCCGGCGTCAGCGAGTCCAGGCGCGCGAGGTAATATCCATCCTCAGCATCGAAAAGCTCGCTCGTCTCGCCTGGCTTCGCGCCCTGGAACGCCCACGGACCGACACTTGGAATGAACTTGCCGTTGATGGTCAGCGAATTTCCCTCGATGACATCGGCGCGGAGTATTGGTATCTGCAGCACGCGCGCGGCGCTGTCGAACTTTGCCGGCTGATCCGTCGAAGCGGCCATGCGTGCCAGAGAATCCGCACGGCGGTCAGTACGCGCCGCCGCTGAATCACTTTGCACGATCGGCAGAAGAATATGATGGAGAGTAAGCGTGTCTCCCTTCCGCGCGTCGAGTCTGATGAGATGATAACCGAATTGAGTAAGAACCGGCTGGGAGATCTCGCCCGGCCTGAGCGCATATGCCGCCTTCTCGAACGCAGGGACGAACCTGCCCTTGCCGCCTGTTCCCAGCGAGCCACCGTTCGTGGCGGAAGCCGAGTCCGCAGACTCGGAGCGCGCGACATCTTCGAACTTCTCGCCACCGAGAATGCGGGCGCGTAACTCGAGCGCGTGATTTCGTACGGCGGCCGAGTCTGCTGCTGTAATTACTCGCGGAATGATGAGAACCGATACCTTCGCGCGGCCCGGACGCTCGAAGAGCTTTTTATGGGTGTCGTAGTACGCGCGGATCTCGTCGTCGCTCACCTTCACCGCCGAATCGGGGATCCGCTCAGGCTCGAATAGGACGAACGAAACCTCGGCGCTATCGTGACTGTCCTGCCACCGTCTCCAGAGCTCAGCATCCGAGATATAGACGTTGCCGGCGATCTGGTCGAACAGCTTTTCCTTTGGGATCTCGGTTCTGTAGTACTGCTCTAGCTGTGCGAGAATTCCTTGCTCCTTCGCGAGCGGGCTCTGGAGGAAGCGCTGATATTTCGCCGGATCGAACTGACCGTCCGTCTGAAGATCAGGCGCCTGCATCAACTGGGGAGGGGGATTGTAGCGTGCCGCCTGAAGAATTTCATCGTCTGTAACGGTGATGCCGCGGCGCTTGTACTCCTGGCGCAGCAGAATGTCGGTGACGAGCTGGTCGAAAGCCTGATCCTGAATGCGCTGTCTTTCGTCGAGGGTGAGGCTCTGACCCGAGCGTTGCGTCTCCTGCTGCTCCAGATTCTGCGCGGCCTGGTACCAGGTCGAGGCGAGAATGTCTTCGCCGTTGACTGTTGCGACAGTGGTGGTCGACGTTATCGGTGCACGTCCGAGAAGACCTGACGTCTGGGCGAGCAGAAATCCACCGACGAACAGTACGACGATGATGATCCAGATGTATTTTGCGGAGGCCCGCATTACTTGCAGCAAGGGCACTACTCCTTACACGTGATGAAATGAGCTATAGCCTTGTAAGGTATGAGTTTGAGTAACCTTGATGCAAGTCGCGCGAACGCGCGGAATGGTGCATCTTTCCTCTCCCGGGTCCGCCGGTAACTGCGCAAGGCGTCAGAGACACGAGGTACGTAATGGACTACGATCGGCTGCGCGAGCTACAGCAAAAATTCGAGGAGAATCCCCGCCGCTATTTCGCGCCGCTCGCGAACGAGTATCGCAAGGGCGGCCAACCAAGGCGTGCGATCGAGATCTGCCGCGTGCACCTCGAGCAGATGCCGGGCCACATGAGCGGGCAGATCGTCTATGGTCAGGCGCTTTACGAAGCCGGTGACTTCGCCGAAGCGCGACAGGTGTTCGAGCGCGCACTTTCACTCGATCCCGAGAACCTTATCGCGCTTCGCTCCCTTGGTGACATGTCACTACAAGCAGGGAATCCTGCTGAGGCGCGATCGTGGTACTCCAGATTGCTCGACGCCGATCCCAAGGATACTTCGGTCATCGCGCTCATTTCTGAAATTGACGCGGCATCGGAAGCGAAGCCGGTTCCCGCGCAAGTACCGGGAATCGATACCGACGTCGGTGATCAGCAAATCCCTGCTGGACTCGAGTCAGGGGCGGAAGCAGAACCCATTCCCGAGCCGTCGTTGCTGGACGCAAGCGATCTGGAGAGCACCAGCGCGCCTGCCGAACAGGGGCCTCCACTGACCGATGACTATCCACCCCTTGGTCTCGAGCGCCATTACCCGGTTCCCGAGCCCACAGTGGAGACCCAGGCGGAAGAGTCTGTGGCCCCCGAAGGACCTACGCTTGAAGACCTGGGAGTGCCGGCTGGCGCCTCCGCCGCCGAGGGGCTCACGAGCGCGAGAGAGGATATCAACAGCGCGTTGGACTCGCGGGGCGAGGACCTGGAGACTACGGAACCAGCGAACGCATCATCCGCTGATACGAGCATGCAAGCGCCAGAAGCTGATACAACGATGCGAGACCCGGAAGCCGAAGCCGCCGATGCTCTGCAACTCGCAGAAGTGTCTGAGTCGGTAGAGTCCTTTGAGTCGGCGACGAGTGAACCAGCGGTTGCTGAAGATCGCGGTGAGCCAGAACCCGCTCCGCCAACCATCGAGGCCGAACAAGCAGAGCCAGCTCCCGTCCGTCCCGCTCCGACTGAGGAGCGGCCGCCAAGGGTTGCGAGCCCCGAGCCCTTCGTTAACGAGACGATGGCAAAGCTCTATCTCAAGCAGGGCTACAACCAGCTCGCGCTCAAGGTTTACCGGCAACTGTTGGTGGCGCGGCCAGATGACAACGCGCTCAGAGATCGAATTCGCGAAATCCAGGAAGCAGACGCCGCACAACATCCCGGCGAGGCTGTCGTTTCCCGCAGAGCGGAGCCACCGGTCGGTCGAACCGAGGAGTCACAGCCCACCAACGAGCCCTCTGAGGAGGCTTCGGTCGAGCCGCAGGCTCCACGCTCGCCGTCGATCGAGGCTCCAACTCCGGAGCACGAGAGGGACGACGGTTTCAACTTCGGCAGAAGTCCAGTCGATTCGCCACTGGACGACGAGCCCGCCCGCCAACGCGAATCGGTCGAAGCGCCGACGCGCGACGAGCCGCGCGCCGAGCCCGCTGGGATCGCGGCGCGACAGCCATCGGTTCGAGAATTCTTCGCCACGCTCGGCAGACGCCGGCCTCCGCGAGCCTCGTTCGACGCAACGCCGCAACCCCTCGCTCGGCAGTCGGTCGAACCACCGGCGGATACAACACCGCCTTACGGGACGGATACATCGCAACCGTTCGGGGCGTCCGGTCCCGGCGCCACCCTCGATTCCGTGTTCGCGGGCGCGACGGTAAGCCCCGCCGATGCCCGCGCGGCGTCTCGCCTCGCGGGCGCTTTCAGTGGAGCGGGTGGCGCCGCACGGACACCACCAACTCCGCCAATGCCAACGCCACGACTGAACCCGCGGGTGCAGGCGCAGGAATCTGAGGAAGATGTCGCGAAGTTCCGCGCCTGGCTCGATGGGCTTACCGGCGAGTGAGAATCGCAGTCATCAATGGTCCAAATCTCAATCTTCTCGGCACCCGTGAGCCCGCGTTGTACGGCAGCGAAACGCTCGCCGACATCGAGAAGAGGCTGCTCGCTGTGGCGAAAGAGCTGGGCGTCGAGCTCACTTTTTCACAGTACAACGGAGAGGGTGAGATCATCGACGCGGTTCACGCGCTGCGCGGCAAAGTCGATGGGGCGGTCGTGAATGCCGGAGCGTACAGCCACACGAGCCTCGCGATTCGCGATGCACTCGTAGGTGTAAGGATCCCATTCGTGGAGTTGCATTTGACCAACATCTACGCCCGGGAGCCCGAGCGTCGCCGCTCAGCACTTGCCGACGCCGCGGTCGCGGTGATCTGTGGATTTGGCGCCTATGGTTACGAGCTCGCTCTGCGTGGGCTCGCGAGAACGCTTTCGGCGCGCGTGAATGGCTGACCGCCGTCCGGCGCGCATTGCCGCGTTGAGGGACTCGCTAATCGCCGCGCACATCGACGGGCTCGTAATAACGAGTCTGCCGAACGTGCGTTATCTCACCGGGTTCTCCGGCAGCAGCGCACTGGTTCTCGTCACCCAGCGCGATTTGTACTTCATCACCGATTTTCGGTACGACACTCAGGTCGGTGAAGAGGTTGGCGATCTCGCTACGATTCGTATCGAGCAGCAGAGTCTTTGGACCGGCCTATGGAACCTTGCTGGCTCGCTGAGCGGACTGGAGGTGGTTGGATTCGAGTCGTCCCACCTTCTTCATCGCGATTTCCAGCGATTACTCACTGATGGAACTCGTTGGCAGTGGCGTCCGCAGGTGAATCTCGTCGAGGCTCTGCGCGAGAAAAAGGACGCGGACGAAGTAGCGCTCATCCGAAAGGCGGGCGAGATGGCCATCTCCGCTCTCAAAAAAACGCTCGGTGAGGTTCGTCCGGGACTGACCGAGCTCAATGTCGCTGGAATTCTGGAGAAAGCGCTGCGCGATCAAGGCAGCGAAGACTTTCCGTTCGCTACTATCGTTGCGTCAGGACCGCGTGCTGCTCTCCCCCACGCACGCGCGTCGACGCGCGTGATCGAGCACGGCGATTTACTTTTGGTCGATTTCGGCGCGCAGTACAAGGGCTATTGCTCGGACATCACCCGGACAGTAGTGATTGGGCCCGCCTCCGAGGAGCAGCGCGCGGTTTACGACATCGTGCAGCAAGCGAACGCGATGGCCTCTAAATCCGTGCGCGCGGGCATGAAGGGTCAGGACGCTGATGGTTTGGCTCGCCGCTACATTGAGGACCGTGGTTACGGCGACGCGTTCGGCCACAGCCTCGGCCACGGGCTGGGACTGGAGGTCCATGAAGCTCCCCGACTGGCCAAATCGGTGGAGACGCTCCTTGGGGAGGGCTCGGTGGTAACGATCGAGCCAGGAATTTACCGTCCGGGGTGGGGAGGAGTCCGTATAGAGGACGACGTCCATCTCGCTCCTGGCGGGCCAGAGATATTGACTGATTTCACGCGAGAGCTGCTCGAAGTTGCCTGAGCCGCGCTCACCTTCTGGTCCCATCAGACGCGAATTGACGACAATGATCGATCTCCGCTATGTGAAGAAGCTGGTGGAAATGCTGGACGAGTCGAGTGTCGATTCGATTGAGATCTCCTCCGACAAGGGGATGAAGATCAGAATCTCCAAGACTCCTCAGCAACGCGGTGCGGTGCAGATGACGTCGCCCATGCAGATGCCGGCGCTGTTGCCGGCGGCGGCGCCAACGCCTGCTCCGGCGGAAGCACCGAGTGCGGAAGCGCCGAAAGTCGAATCACCGAAGCCGAAGTACCTGGAAGTCAAGTCGCCAATGGTAGGGACGTACTACGGAGCGCCGGAGCCAGGCGCCAAACCGTATCTCTCCGTCGGCGACAGAATCAGCAAGGGACAAATCCTGTGCATTATCGAAGCAATGAAAATCATGAACGAAATCGAGTCTGAGTTCGACGGGGTGGTGAAAGAAATCCTCGTGCAGAACGCGCATCCAGTCGAGTACGGACAGGTCCTCTTCCGCATAGATCCAAATGGCTGAAAATACCCAACCCAGAGTCAAGCTCGAACCTCCGGGGGTGAAAGCCCCCACCGGCGCATCACCGATGGCATCGCCGCAGCGCGCGGCTGGCACCTTCGACTACAAGGCGATCCTGCAGCATATGGTGCATCAAAACGCATCCGACTTGCACCTGAAGGTCGGACGGCCGCCCACTCTTCGCGTCGACGGACACATGGTCACGCTCGAGATGCCGCCTTTGACTCAGGAAGATCTACGCAGTCTGGCCGAGCAGGTCATGGCGCCCAAGAACATCAAGGAGTTCTCGGAGGCGAAGGAATCCGACTTCGCGCTCGCAGTCCCAGGGATCGGCCGCTTCCGCGTGAACGCTTATCAGCAGCGCGGAACGATTGCCTACGCGATGCGAACCGTTCCTTTCCAGGCGAAGACGATCGCCGAGCTGAATTTGCCGGAGATCTGCGAGCGGATCGCGCTCATGCCGCGCGGGTTGATTCTGGTGACCGGAATCACCGGCTCCGGTAAATCGACTGCGCTCGCATCGATGCTCCACTACATCAATCAAAACCGTCACGCCAACATCATCACGATCGAAGATCCGATCGAGTTCCTGCATCGCGACATCAAGAGCAGCATCAACCAGCGCGAGGTTGGAACCGACACTAACAGCTTCGGCCAGGCGCTGCGCCGAGTGCTGCGTCAGGACCCGGACATTCTGCTCGTCGGCGAAATTCGAGACATTGACACGCTCGACACAGCGTTGAAAGCGGCCGAGACCGGACACCTGGTGTTCTCGACTCTTCACACGACTGACGCGACCCAGACTATCAACCGCGTACTGTCGTTCTATCCGCCGCACCAGCAGACCGAAGTGCGGTACATGCTGTCGACGGCGCTGCGCGCGATCATCTCGCTGCGGCTGGTGCGTCGCGCGGACAAGAAGGGACGCGTTCCGGCAGCGGAGATTCTGGTGAACACCGAAGCGGTGCGCGACCAGATCCGCGATATGTCGAAGTCGCTGAACATCCCGGAGCTCATCAAGGAAGGCGCGGTAGCGTACGGGATGCAGACGTTCGATCAATCACTCATGAACTGGTACCACAAGGGAGTGATATCGTACGACGATGCGTTGTTCGCGGCGACGAATCCGGCCGAGTTCGCGCTGCGGGCGCAGGGGATCAATGCTTCGTCGGATACTTCTTGGGATACGGTAAAGCAGGACGTCAGTTAAATCTGGCATCTGTTTTCTTTGAGCTGTAACTGCAACTGAACGGGCGAGAGCTCCAAGTCGATTAGATGCAAGCTTGTCAGGTTACGACGCCCTGACTTGCCTTTGCGCCCTTCCGGGGCGAGACCAAGACGCTCTGCAAGAGTCCGTGAAGCATCTTCTGGACTTCGACCGTTTGTGACGAGAGGGACTCGACATCACTTACGGGGATTGCTTTCGTATCTCGCGCGACGATGAGGTGGTACTCCAACTCGGCGGCAGAGTTGAGAGCGAAGCGTATGAAGCGCGCGAACTCACGATGACTCACTTGGCCGGCGCCTTCGACGATGTTTGTCGGGATGGACATTGAGGCGCGGAGCATTTGCGTGCGCAGACCGGCGTTGTCTGGGCCTCTTATCGCGGCCGCCACACGCCTTACATTGAGGGCTAAAGCATGGCCTTTGCGCCAAACCTTGAGTTTCTTGAAGTCGCTCACCGCGGCTAGATACCACTCTTCGACCTGTCCAAGACATCTTTTGAACTCAATCGACAGCCTCTTCTCCACGCGCGACGGTAAGTCAGGGCGTCGTAACCTAGAAACTGACATCTACAATACTTGGAGCTCTCGCCCGTTCAGTTGCCTTTCACAGACTGTAGATGTTTAAGAAAGTCCTGATCGCGAACCGCGGCGAAATTGCCCTGCGAGTGATCCGCGCCTGCCGGGAGCTCGGCATCCAGACCGTGGCCGTGTACTCGGAAGCCGACCGCGAATCCCTGCACGTCCGCTTCGCCGACGACGATGTCTGCATCGGTCCCGCTCCCGCCCGCGAGTCGTATCTGAACATTCCCCGCATCATCGCCGCGGCCGAGATTGCGGGCGCCGATGCGATTCATCCGGGATATGGCTTTCTCGCCGAGAACGCGGAGTTCGCTGAGACCTGCGTCGCGTCGAACATCAATTTCATCGGACCAACTGCCCAGCAGATCCGCGTCATGGGCGACAAGGCAGCCGCGCGCAAAGCAATGCAGGCTGTGGACGTCCCAATCATTCCCGGCACTCCGGGTGGAGTTGAGGATCCCGACGAGGCGCTGAAGTTCGCGCGCGAGATCGGATTCCCCGTGATCATCAAGGCTGCGGCCGGTGGCGGGGGAAAGGGAATGCGCGTCGCGACCGATCCCGAAGATTTCGGCCGCTCGTTCCAGCTCGCGCGCTCCGAAGCTCTCTCCGCATTCGGGAACGGCGAAGTCTACATCGAGAAATATCTCTCGCGACCGCGGCACATCGAATTCCAGATCATGGGCGATCGCCATGGCAACGTCATCCACCTGGGCGAGCGCGACTGTTCGGTGCAACGACGACACCAGAAGCTGATTGAGGAGGCGCCGAGTCCCGCGCTGAACCAGGAGCTACGCGAGAGAATGGGTGAGGCGGCGGTGAAGGGAGCCAAGGCAATCGACTACGTTGGCGCCGGCACTATCGAGATGCTCCTCAACGAAGACAAATCGTTCTACTTCATGGAGATGAACACGCGCATCCAGGTGGAGCACCCGGTCACCGAGATGCTCACTGGCGTCGATCTGGTGAAGGAGCAAATCCGTGTTGCGAGTGGGGCGAAGCTCTCGATCGAGCTACCGATTCAGCGTCGTGGTCACGTAATCGAGTGTCGCGTGAACGCCGAAGACCCAGCGAGAAACTTCCAGCCATCGCCCGGCCGCATCGACGTCTTTCATCCACCCGGCGGTCCTGGTGTCCGTCTCGATACCCACGTGTACGCCGGCTATAGCGTTCCACCGTTTTATGACTCCCTACTAGCCAAGCTCATTTGCCAGGGCCGTGATCGTCAGGAAGCGCTGCGTCGCATGCAGGTCGCGCTCGAGAGCTTCATCATCGAGGGAGTCACGACTACAATTCCGTTTCTCGCGCGCGTCATGGCGAATAAACATTTCCAGGAAGGCGCAGTGGACACGAAGTTCCTCGAGCGGGAAAGCGAGCTGATGAAGGAGCCACTGAGTGCGGCTTGACGTTTTCTTCACCCACAACGAAGTCAAACAGGGCGATACGATGGGACGACTCGTCGCCATCGTCGACGTACTTCGTGCTTCCACGACCGTAGCGACCGCCCTAGGCAATGGCGCCAAGACAGTCATTCCGGTAGAGGGCGCGGATGGCGTCATTGCACGCGCCCGGGAATTCGAACGCTCGGCCGTTCTCCTCACGGGCGAGCAAAAGATGCTGCCAATCCCTGGATTCGATTTAGGGAACTCGCCGCAGAGCTTCACGGAGGAAGCGGTCGAAGGCAAAACAATCCTCATAACCACGACGAACGGAACTCGGGCTCTGCTCGGCGTTCAGGGGGCGCGTGACATAGTTATAGCCTCGTACGTCAACTTCACGGCGGTGCTGACCTTGATGAAGGTCGCCGCAAGCTCGAACACCGACATCGCGATCATCTGCGCTGGAGAAGAGGGCAGCTTCACTCTCGAGGACGCCGCCTGCGCGGGCCGTTATGTTCGAGCGATTCCCAAACGCGCCGAGTCGGTCGTGGTGAACGACGCGGCGTTGGCGTCAGTGCTCATCGAAAAGAGATATGGCGACAACATCGCGAAAGTCTTCAAAGAATCGACGCACGGAAAAGCGCTCGAAGGGGCAGGATTTGGTGACGACCTCGCCGCCGCCGCGCAGGTGGACTCCTATCCTGTGGTCCCGATCTACCAGGACCGACAAATCACCAAGCTCGGGCCCGAACGGGCGCGATAGCTCGCCCTCGGGCTCCGCGCTCGCGCGCGAGATTCGCGGGATTTTTCTCCTTCTCTTTGCGGTGTTCCTCGCGGGCGCTCTCGCGGCGCAGGGGTATTCCGCGCTTGGAGGAGCCGGCGCTTCGGTAAGAGGAAACTTCGGGTGGATGGGGGCGCTCCTCGCGCAGCCAATCGTGCTCTTCTTTGGCTGGCCGGCGGCTGTCTTGCTGCCGCTCGCTCCGGCCGCGCACGCGCTCCGACTCTTTGGTCGACTCGGCGAGCGGAAGGATCGCTCGTGGATGGTTTTTCTGCTCGGCATTGTGGTGCTGTTGCCGGTGGTCTTTGGGGTCGCGGGAGGCGGGATGCGGGAAGCGGGGGCGCTTCCTGGCATCTGGGGCTCATTTGCGGCGTTTTACGTGCTTCAGTTCGCCGGTGCTGCGGGAGCGTGGATACTAATTGCGCTCAGTCTCAGTGCGTTGATGGCTGCGACGCTCTCGTGGAACCCCGTGAGAGTCGTAGTCGGTAAGCGGGTGGTTCATCTCGACGGCGCGGCACCGACGCCCGCCGAGCGCGCCGGTCTGGATCCGTCGAAGGAAATCGTGGTTGACAAAGCAGCGGTGAGCGCAGCGACACTGCTCGAGCCGTCGCCTGACGAAATGCCGGCAATCGATCACTCGCTGATGGAGGACGTCTCGGTAGGCGAGGAGCCGATGATTCCGATCGAGAGGAAGCGCGAGAGAAAATCGCGCGCATCGCAGGCGGCGCAGCACGCCGAAAAGGTTGGCGCGGAGATCGATGCAAACGAGGCGGACGCGCTTTCATTCACAGCAGAAGACTTGCCGTCGCCGGAATTGTTGACGCCGCCGCCGCCCCGTAACGCGGACTTGGGCAGGCGCGAGCTCGATGCGATGGGACTCAAGCTCATGGATGCGTTGCGCACCTTCCGGGTAGAGGGAGATCTGGTTGGTCGCACCACGGGCCCGGTGGTGACGCAGTTCGAGGTGGCGCCAGCGGCTGGAGTGAAAGTTCGACAGATCGCGAACCTCTCCAACGACCTCGCGCTCGCAATGCGCGCGCAGAGCATTCGCATCGTAGCGCCGATACCGGGGAAGGGAGCCGTCGGTGTTGAAGTGCCGAACCCGAGTGCTGAGATGGTGGCGTTCCGCGAGCTCATCGAGTCGCGGGATTTTCAGAGCGCGCGCGCGGCACTGCCGATCGCGTTAGGCAAGGACCTCGAAGGCAAACCGGTCGTCGCCGACCTGGCGAAGATGCCGCACCTGCTGATCGCCGGCGCGACG
>CADDZN010000070.1 GCA_902812375.1 bacterium
CCCAGGTCGAATTCAGTCTCTACAACAAGAAGACAACAGACCTGGTGCTGAGCGTTCCGCTGCTCGGCGGCAGCGGTTTTCAGCAGCAGTTCCAGAACATCGGAAGTCTTAGCAACAAAGGCGTCGAGCTCGCACTGAACACCGTCAACGTCACGAACCCCGGCTTCGCATGGCGGTCGCGCTTCACCTATTCAGCCAATCGCAACCGGATCACGAAGCTCGTGACGGGCTCCGACACGCTGGTGTTCGACTACCTGAACGCGGTGATCATCGGCCAGCCGATCGGCGTCTTCTACGGTGGCGTCTACGCCCGCACTCCTGATGGGAAGCGCGCGTATGCGCCAGTCACCGTCAGCGGGCAGAGTCTTCTCTTGCCGTATCGCGCCAAGGACACTCTGGCGAGTGGGGCGATCGTCAATGCGCAGCGGATAATCGGGGATCCGAATCCCAAATTCGTCGCATCCTTGTCGAACGACTTCGACTTCGGCCAGCGCATCCATGTCAGCGTCCTGTTCGACGGTCGGTTCGGAAACGACGTCGCGAATTTCTCGCGCCGCATCGAGGAGTTGTTCGGAGTAGCAAAAGTGGTGGAGCGGGAGATCAGCGGCGACACCATCGCTCGCACTTTCTCGCTCAACCCGACGGGGCGGAGTCTGATCTACGAAGAGTACATCGAGGATGGAACGTTCGTGAAGCTGCGCGAGATCGCGCTCGACCTCACGCTCAATCCGGCGCTACTGAGCCGGTTCGGCGCACGCGACGCGAAAGTTCGTATTGCAGGGCGGAATCTCAAAACGTGGACCCACTACACCGGGCTCGATCCGGAGGTGAACATGTTCTCCGCCAGCACCGTCTCGCGCGGAGTTGATTTCGCGACGACGCCGCTGCCCAGACAGTTCTCCATCGGCCTTTCCTTCAACTATTGAGTGCGCGCATGCCACACATCTATTCGATAATCAGCGGCGCCCTGACGAGGAGGAGTAAAGCCGCAGGGTTGGTGGTCGCGCTGGCAGCAGGCGCCACTGCCTGCAGTCTCGAGCTTACAAACCCGAACGCTCCCACCGAGCAAGCTGTCGTAACGGATCTGAACGGGTTGGTTGCGGTCGCCGTCGGGATGCAGGGCCAGTTTGCGCAGGCGATCGACGACTACATGGTGACGAACTCGCTCGTTACCGACGAATGGGGGACGCAGACCAAGGCGTTGATCTCCTATCAGTCACTGCTTACCGGAGAAAACTTCGATCCATCGTATCTCGTGGTGAGCGCGCCATGGGCCGCGTCTTACTCGGTGATCAAGTCGGCGAACACTGTGCTCACCGGGGCCGGGAACGTCGGCATGGGGCCTGGTCTGCTCGCTGGAACGAACTCACTGGCAAAGCTGTTCAAGGCGATGGCGTTCGGGATGCTCATTCAGCAGTACGATCAGGTGCCGGTGGTGGTGACGACGGAAGGCTCGGTGCCGCAGCCGCGCGCGGTGGTGATGGACACGATTCTCACTCTGCTGGAGTCCGCACGCTCGGACATCGCAAATGTCTCCGACCCGGATCTGACAGGATTTCGCAGCCGGGAGCTGGGCACCGGGCTCGACCTTCGCAACACCATCGACGCAATGCTTGCGCGGTATTACCTGATTGCCGGTCGATATAATGATGCGATCGCTGCCGCCAATCGCGTGAATCTCGGCGTGCTGTCGGTGCTCTCGTATCCCGCTCCCACTCGCAATCCGATCGAGAATCTCGCGTTTCAGCTCGCGTACGTAGCCGGGTTGAAAAGCTTCGCGGACGCGGCCGAAGCTGGTGACCGCCGACCGAGCTACTGGTTGAACACGAGCATCGCCGGCCCAAAGGGAAATCCACCGGACACGACACTGCTCTTTCTCAGGAAATACTCGACGCCACAGGAGACATTCCCACTTTACCTTCCCGACGAAATGAAACTGATCAAGGCGGAAGCGTACGCGCGCACCAACCAGTTGTCGCAGGCGCTGGCGCTGGTGAATGAAGTGCGAACCCAGACCAGCTCACCGGTGGACGAGCCAGTCGCCGGACTGCCGCCGGTGGTGCTGGTCACGCAGGGCCAAATCCTGGCGGAAATCGCGAAGCAGCGGCGTTACGAACTCTACGAGCAGGGATTGCGGTGGGAGGACACGCGACGGTTCGGGCCCGCTCTAACGACGACACCAACAGTGCCGTTCTTGCCGATCCCGACACAAGAATGCAACACCAATCCTTCTAACCCTTGCGGATAGGAGCTCTAGAAGGGCGCTGACGGACCGAGGACCGAGGACTCTGACCAACGGCATTGATAATTGCGGACTGATTGAGGACTGAGGATTGCTGACAAGTGCGGGTTTCGTATGGCGCACTCGCTCTGGAGCGCAAGCCTTTGCTTTTGAGAGCGTGCTTTCTGCTCAGAGCCATTAGCTAAGCAGCTCTCCGCGAAGGAGCTGTTAGCGAAGGAACTGTTAGCGAAGACGGATCACGACCAGAACTCGGCCAACTGCTCCACGGCTCGGCTTTTGTCCTCGGTCCTCGATCCTCAATCAGTCCGCAATTATCAATGCCGTTAGTTCGGAGTCCTCCGTCCGCAGTTAGAGGAGAGAACTATCGAGGACTCAATCCTCCACCCTCGATCCTCTCTAAGGCTTGGGCTCGGTCCGTAGAAGATCCCAGATCGCGGGATCTTCCGGGCCGAGCACCCACACCGAGAATCCGCGCAGCTTCCGGCTTTTGGCGAGATTCAGTTTTTCACGGAAGCTGCGCGCGTTCTCGAGGAACAGCCACTCGTAAACTCCGCCGATCGGATAATACGCGTAAGGCACGGCGGCAACGCTGTCCCAGTGGATCACCGCACCATTGCGATCGGCGAGGCCCGATCCCCATTTCCATCCTATCGTCTCGCTCCACGAACGCGCGCGCTCCGGTATCGTACGATCCTCACGCACGAACCAGTGTTCTCCATACGTCGGAATGCCGAGCGAGAGCTTTTCGGGCGGGACGTACTTCAAAAAGTAGTCGACGTTTGCGCGCATCCACTCGATGCTTGCGTTGGGGCCTGGTGTGGTTCTGCGCGTGTGCTCGCTGTAAGTCATGAGTGAGATGAAGTCGCCGGCACGAGCGAGCGCGCCGAGGTCATACCCGGCACGCCAACTGTCGTACAAAAAACGGTGATACGCGGTGGGGCCGGCGTCGTCGGACGTCTGATGCACGACGGCGATGCTCAGGATGAATCCAGCGCGGTGCAGCGCGTTCGCCGTCTCACGATACCAGGCCGTCAGCAGATCGCGGTCCTGGATGTTCACGTTCTCGATGTCAAACTGGATTCCCCAGTATCCATTCTCACGACAGAGCTCGACGAGCGCGCGTGTCGCGCGGGCACGGGCAACGGTGTCGGAAAGGAGCTTCCTGAGCGCGGGCTGGTTGAAGCTCTCGTTGACGACGAGCGGCATCACCTTCACTCGATGCGCTTTCGCGAGCTGCAATACGCGCGAGTCGAGCTGACCGAAAACGATGCCGAGGCTGTCGACGATGTAAACCTGCGGCGCCAGGACGGTGATCTGATCGATGTTGGTGAGCAGGCTCTGGTAGGAATCTTCCCTGTCGACGTAGTAGAACAGACGCTCGAGCGCCTGCGCGCGCGATTCAGTGGCCGAAAAGATGAGAAGCAGCGCGAGAATGTACCGCATGGCTCCGGCACGGCAGTGCGAGATGAACGCGGTACAGCGCATCAACGCTGAGTCGCAAACGGAGCGTTGGTTGCCGCTCTGGCAATGCCTGCTCCGAATTGCAGGTATGGCGGCAATGAGATCGGCAGTCGTCCGCTGATCTCTCTATCACCAAGCAGTGCGAGCGCCGCTGCGCGCTGGCTGACCGGTGCGCCGCCCCATGCGAGCAGGTACGACGACACCGAAGGAAACTCGCTGAGAATGTACGGGCTGCCGAACGAGATCAGAATTACGGGCTTCCCCGACGACGCGGTTTTCTCGACGAATTGCGCGAACGCTGTGTCCGCCCCGATGGATCCAGCGAACGCACGCGGCGAAACGTAGGCCGAGACAACGAGGAGATCGGCGGAATCAGCCTGCGCGGCCAGCGCTTTATATTCCGGCTCGCTCGTGCGCGCGTCGATTCGAACGCGGCGAACTCCGGGAACTCGCGACGAGATCACATCGTCGAACACGTGGCCGGCGGTGAGATCCGCGGTACCGGCGTAGGTAATCGAAAGAATCTTTCTGGTCGAGTCCGCACGCAGCGGAACGAGATTCATCTTGTCCTGCGCAAGTGTGATCGATCGCGCGGCCACTTCGTCCGCGATGTCGGTGTGCGCAGGTATGGCGACGATTCGATCGACCGCGTTCAGGTCGACGAGCCTGCCCTCTCGCAAACCGGCGCGCGCCTTGGCGGTCAGCACTCGCCGAACCGACGCGTCGATTCTCGCTTCGGTCAGTCGACCAGCGTGCACCGCGTCCATCAATGTCTCGATCGCATCAGGAACACTGCGCGGCATCAGCAGCACGTCCGCTCCGGCATCGATCGCCATCACCAGCGGCTCCGTCGCACCGTAGCGCTTTGCGATGCCGCCCATCGTCATCGCATCGGTGAACAGCAGTCCCCCAAAGTGCATCTCGTCGCGCAGAATTCCCGTCATGAAGGTGCGGGACAACGTCGCCGGCCCGGCGCTCGGCCCTTCGACGCCGACTACCGCGATGTGCGCCGTCATGATCGCGTCGGTTCCCTGATTTGCCGCGGCGCGGAAGGGAGGCAGATCAACCGAGTCGAGCTGCGCCCGATCAGCACGGATCGTCGGAAGATCGAGGTGCGAGTCCGTATCGGTATCGCCGTGACCAGGAAAATGTTTTCCCGTCGTCATCACTCCCATCGAGTGCGCGCCACGGATGTAGGCGCTCGCAAGTCGACTTACCAACGCCGGATTCTCGCCGAACGAGCGCGTGTTGATTATCGGATTGAGTGGGTTCGAGTTGACATCGAGCACGGGTCCGAACACGAGGTGCACTCCGATTGCTCGCGCTTCCGCGCCGGTCACTTGTCCGAGCTTGTAGGCGAGATCTTCCGATCCGCTCGCGCCGAGCGCCATCACTGGCGGAAACATGGTGCCCCCGCCCTGCGGGAGCAGAGATGGCAGCGCATAGATGTTACCGAGCCGCATTCCCGGCCCGTTCTCCATGTCGGAGGCGACGAGAAGCGGCACACGCGCTCGGCTCTGCAGCTCGTTGAGCTTGGCGGCGTAACTGAGTGGAAGACCGATGGAAAGAACCACTCCGCCTACCTGGTCGTCCTCAACCCATTTCCGCACCTGCTCGAATTCGGGTGAACCGACGGCGGCATACTCTCCGCCGACCCACGGCATGATTAGCTGTCCGATTTTCTGACGGAGCGTCAGCGACGCCAGCGTGTTCTCGACCCAGCGTGTATCGGCGTCCGAAAGTGGGGCCGTTGAACCGGGACGTGCGGGGCCGAGCAGCGCGTTACGCGACGGATCGCGGTCCACACTCTGAGACGTGTGTGGAACCGACGCGCAGGCGATGCTGAGCGTTATGAGTGTGAGGCGGAGAGAAGGGCGCAAATCTTTCATTCGACGGAGGGAAAGGTAATCTGCGGGATGAGGGATGAGGGATGAGGGATGAGGGATGCGGGACGAGGGACCGAGGACCGAGGACCGAGGACCGAGGACCGAGGACCGAGGACTCTAACAAACGGCATTGATAATTGCGGACTGATTGAGGATTGCGGACCGAGGACCAACAGCGGGGCGAGGGGTACGGGATGAGGACGGAGGGGCGTGACGGCCTACGGCAGCGAGTCCAGCACTCTCCGTTTTCCAAACTCGTCGATGTCGAACGCGATTGCCTTGCCTTTTCCCGACACTGCACCTCTCACCGTGGACAGCGCCTCGTAATAATCGAGATAGGGGAAGCTCGAGATTTTCCCTGCGATGAATTCGTACTTCGTGACCGCGGTGCGCCACTGCTGCATCGCGTCCTTCACGCCGTAATAGATATACGGAACGAAACCCTCGGAATCTTCCCAGTTCTCGGCGTAGTAAACTCCGCGCACACCGCGATACGCCGGATGTTGCGTCACTACGCCCTCGAGTGAGGCGAGCAGCACCGCGTCCTGAACTATTGCGCTCGTGTTCGAGTGATCCTTGTGGATGCTGTTCTTCCAGTGCGTGATGATGTACGATGGCTTCACCTGGCGAATGACGTCAGCGACGTAGCGTCGCGCGGCCTCATCGTTCGGGATCTCGCCGTCACGGTACGGCGCGAAGATCGCCTCGGCGCCGATCACCGAATCGGCGGCGAGCGCTTCCCTCTTCTTCTGCGCTCCGTATATGGATGGCGAGACTTGCGGATTGCCGCCTTCGCCGAGTGTCATATGCAGGATCACGACGCGGTCGCCGAGCTTGTGCTGTTTGATGAGGAGCGTGCCGGCGGTGAGCTCCATGTCGCCGGCGTGCGCACCGATCGCGAGGATCGTGCGTCCCGGCGCCGCAGTTTGAGCAGCCGCCGGAAAACCGAGAGTGCCAGCGAGGGTGCTCAGTAAAAGAGCCACGCGAGAACGAGATGGCCAGTTCCGTTTCATGGTCATGAGTCGCAAAGCTGGATGGATTTGGAGGGACGATCAAGATGCGGGACGAGGGATGCGGGATGCGGGGCGGAGGATCGAGGACTGAGGACCAAGTGCATTGATAATTGCGGACTGATTGAGGAGCGAGGACCGACAGCGGGACGAGGGATGAAACGCGGGATGCGGCACGGCACCCTGACAGGCAGTTCACCGCATCCCGCGTCCCGCGTCCCGCATCCCGCGTCCCGCGTCCCGCGTCCCGCATCCCGCATCCCGCTCCTTGCGCACTCGCGCTCCGTTTCCTATGTCTGTGGCCGCCCCTTCTGAAGTCCCACGACGAGAGGATGAATGCGACGCGTTCGGTATGGCTCGGCACTAGGGTTTAGCTTCTGGTTTGCCTGCGCCAGTGTGGCCGCGGCGCAGACACACGTCCGGCTCGGGGTCGATCGACTCGCTGACAGTCTCCCGAGCGTGCTCGCTGGTAAACGCATCGGCCTCATCACCAATCATACCGGGCGCGATCGCAATGGGACGCCGACGATCGATTTGCTCGCCGCGCGGAAGGACCTGAAACTGGTGGCGCTCTTTGGGCCCGAACACGGCATCCGCGGTGTGGCAACGGGACGTGTCAGCGACGACAGGGACGAAAAGACCGGTTTGCCCGTGTATTCGCTCTTTGGTGAGACGAACAAGCCGAGCGATGCGATGCTCGCGAACGTCGATGCGCTGGTGTTCGATATCCAGGATGTCGGCGTGCGGCAATACACCTATCTCTCGACGATGGGGCTGGCGATGCAGGCTGCCGCGCAAAAGAAAATTCCATTCGTGGTACTCGACCGGCCGAACCCGATCACGGGCGAGATCGTCGAGGGCAACATCCGCGAGGCCGGTATGGAGTCGTTCGTCGGACTCTATCCGATTGCTTCGCGGCATGGACTCACCGCTGGCGAGCTCGCGCGGCTTTACAACAAGGAATTCGGAATCGGCGCTGACTTGCACGTCGTGCCCATCGAGGGGTGGAAGCGAAACCTCTGGATCGATCAGACCGATCTTCCGTGGGTCAAGCCATCGCCAAATCTTCCGACCCTCGCCGGAATCATCAGCTACCCAGGCACCGTTTTCTTCGAGGGCACGAACCTCTCCGAGGGCCGCGGCAGCGATTATCCGTTCGAGCAGACCGGCGCGCCGTGGCTGCGCGCGCGGGAAGTCGCGGACTCGATGAATGCGCGACATCTGCCGGGTGTGACATTCGCCGCCGTCGATTTCGCGGTGGCGCCGAGTGCGCGCAAATACGGCGGTCAGACGATTCACGGCGTGCGCATGATGATTACCAATCGGCAGACGTATCGGCCGATCTCGACGACACTGCGCTTGATCGAGGTGATACGCCGACTTCATCCCAACGATTTCGAGTGGCGGCGCTCGACCGCATCACCCGGCGCCCCTGAGCGGTACTACTTCGACACCCTCACGGGATCGCTGCGCACGCGCCCGGCTATAGAAAACGGAACGCTGGAGGCGCTGCTCGCCGAATGGGATCGCGACGCCCAGCGATTCGCTGAAATGAGAAAACCTTACCTGCTCTATTGAGATGCGGCCGGGATTACGCGCTCGCTCTATTGAGATGCTGTCGCGATCGCACCTCTTCGCGCTCGTCGGACTTGTAGCCTCGGTCGCGTGCGCCCACCTGCCTGCCGCGGGCTCAGAGATTCCGCTGCGCGTCATGACCTACAACATCAGGTCGGGAAATGGCGATCTCGGCGGCACTGTTGCGGCGATACGGGCCGAGGCGCCCGACATTGTCGGGCTGCAGGAAGTCGACGTTCATTGGGCCGAGCGAAGTAACTTCGCCGATCAGGCAACCGCACTCGGCCAAGAGCTCCACATGCAAGTGCGATTCGCGCGCATTTACCAGCTCCCGGGAATTTCGCCGCAGGACCCGCCGCGCGAGTTCGGCGTTGCCTTGCTCAGCAAGTTTCCAATCGTGGATTTCACGAATCACATCATCACTCGCCTCTCGACGCAGGAAACGAATCCAGTGCCGGCGCCGCTACCCGGATTTCTGGAGGCGAGCATCGATGTTGCCGGACATCGAGTTCGCGTGTTCGACACCCACCTCGACTACCGCGCAGATCCGAAAGTTCGCGAGCAGCAGGTGTCAGACATGCTGGCTTTCATCGGCGACGTATCCTCAACACCTACTCTGCTCTTTGGTGATCTGAACGCGCCACCCGACGCTCCCGAAATCCAGCCATTGCTCGTGCGCCTGCGCGACGCGTGGCCGACTGCCGCCGGTCCGGGCTTGACCGACCCCGCCGACGAGCCGCGCAAGCGCATCGACTACGTGCTGATCTCAAAACATTTCCGCGTTCGCGACGCTTCGGTTCCATCAACGCAGGCATCTGATCATCGACCAGTGGTAGTTGATCTGGCGTTTCGCGGGACGCGGGACGCGGGACGCGGGAAGCGGGACGCGCCCGGGTCATCAGTTCCTAGACCGCATCCCTCATCCCGCATCCCGACTGGTCATTTTTTTGCCGCTAGTGCTGCCGTTATCAGTTGCTTCGTCGCCCTCGATCCTGATTACAGAAGTTCCGCAATATGACCGAATCCTCTGCCGCATCTCATGACCACGTAGCAACCAAAACCGCTCGCCGCGTCCGGGTCGGCGAACGCCTACGTCAGCACGTCGAGGAGTTGCTTGCAAAACACGTGAGCCGCATGCGCAGCGATCCGGCGATCCCCCGCGCAAAGGATTTGCCCACGGCCGTTCTCGAGGATCACGCCATGAGCTTCCTCGGCGACCTTTTTCAATCGCTTGTCGTGCTCGAAGAGAATGAGAAAATCGCGGACCGCGATGAGTCAGAGTTGCTGGCGGACGGCACCAGGATCCAGACGCTCATCGCTGAGCTGCATGGGCGCCAGCGCCACGGGCTCGGCTGGACAGAGCGCGCACTCGAGCGGGAGTACGACATTCTCAGGGAGGAAGTCGAATCGATAGTGCGACGGTACGCTACGGACGCCGAAGGAGTCGGCGAGGCGGCGTGGGCGGTCGAGGCGGCAGATCGGCTTCTCGCTAACGCACGGAAGGCCAGCTTCAGAGCATTCGGAGAAGCGGCGCACGGCAACCCTACGGGTTAGAGAAGCGGATCGACGACGGTCCTCGGTTGTTCGCGATTTTGTAACTGCGGACCGAGGTCTGAGGACAAGGACATTAATAACCGCGGACTGATTGAGGACTGGGGACAGCAGCGGAGAACGATCGGAGGACTATGGAGAACGGTATCGAGAACTCGAAGGGGATCTCGGTCCTCGCTCCTCAATCAGTCCGCAATTATCAATGCAGTTGGTTCTCGACCCTCGGTTGATGTAGCCAGTCGCCGCGAGTAGCGACGCGCCTGTCAGTTCCAGGCGAATGAGCTGCGAGCACGCCAGTACTCGGCGGGGTCGAGAATAATCGATCGCAGTTGCCGCTCGAGTTCATCATCGTAGCCAAGCCTGGTTGCGGCGACACTCGATTGGATTTGATCGACGGTGGCGGCGCCGGTCAGCACGATGGTGGCCCACGGTCGTGACAGCGCCGCTCCGAGGGCAAGCATCTCTATAGTAGTGGCTCGACTTCGCGCCAGTTCGCGGATGCGCGCGACACGTGGAGAGAACACTGGGTTCCCTTCATGATTTGCCTCGGTCAGTCGCCCATTCGCGAGCGCTTCCTTCACGACCACCTTTACTCCAGCCGCGTGCGCATCCTCCAGCGCTGACTCAGCGCTTCGCTCGAGAAGATTCCAGGTCGCCTGAACTGAATCGAAAACTCGTTCACCGTCGCGACGCACTTCGATCGCTCGCCGAATCGCGATGTCTTGTCCAGGCCCGCTCACGCTCAGCCCGGCCCTTATGCCCTTCTCTCGCAACCGAGCGATTGCATCCATGAGCGCGTTGTCTTCCAGCGTTTTGCTCTCGGCCGTCACCGAGTGGATCTGATACAACGAGAGATGTCCGTCGAGTCGTTCGATGCTCTCTCGGAATTGTCTTTCGAAGGCAGTGAGAGAGTGATCTTTCACTTCATGCTGCGTAGCGCGCGTAGACCAGCCCGCAGTGTAGGTGTAACCCCACTTCGATGCTACTGTGATTTCTCCGGGTTGGATGTCTCGCTTGCGCAGCCAGCTCGCGAGAAAATCCTCGGCACGACCGTATGAACGCGCGGCATCGATGTAGCGGATGCCGGCGGCGTACGCGGCATCAAGTACCTCATGAGCGTGGGCTTCCATGCTCGCCGGGTCGTACTGATGGCCCAGATCACTGGCATGGTTCAACGTCACATAGCCGGGACGGCCCAGCGCGGCCAGGCCCAGCCCTAGATGTGCGGGCATTGTGGTAAGGTAGCCGCGCGGGTTGTCGTTAACCGCAAAGTATGACTACCAGCCAAGGACTAAACTGCAAAGTCAATGTACGACTACCGCGGGTGATAACTGCAAGGTCAAAATATGACTACCGGCCGAGGGCTCCTGGCGTGCCGGCTGGGGGCTCTGCGC
>CADDZN010000071.1 GCA_902812375.1 bacterium
CGCGGCTACCCGAGTCGCAGCGCGAGCTTGCGAGGAAGGGCTGGACGTTCCTCGTCGCGGCCGCTCCCGGCGACGGCGCGGCAATCCGTCGCGTCGCGGATTCCGTCGGCTTCACGTACACGTACAATCGCGATCGCGACAACGGCCAGGGCACGATGCAGAACCAGACCGGCCGGTTTTACAGAACGCTCGCGGGAACGATTCGCGGTGGCATTGGCGAGTTCCGTGATTTGCTGCGTCCGGGAATTCTCGCCGATGCATCAGCATCGACTGGTCTGCCTGGCGCGACATCGTCGCTCAATTGTGTTGGCGCAGCGGTGCCGACTCCGGATTGGTCCCTCTTCTCCAGCGATCCGTCGTCGATTCCGACGCAATGTCTGGATGGCAGCGGAGTGTTGGCGGAGCGCGCGCCGCCAGTGACGCTGATCGATCCGTCGTACGACGTTCCCAGGAGCTGGCGCGCGTCACTGGACTGGAACACCAGCGTGAAGGGTTTGCTGTTCAAGATTGGAACGCTCGCGTCGTACGATCTCTCGCAGCCCGGCGTAGTGGACGCGAACTTTGGCGGCACGCAGCAGCTCGTGCTCGCGGGTGAAGGGAATCGCCCGGTGTACGTGTCGACTGCGTCGATAGATCCGACGAGCGGCGCGGTATCGGCCGTTGAATCGCGCAGGTCGGATGAGTACGGGCGGATTGGAATGCGTGTGAGCGATCTGCGCGGGTATGGCGGACAGCTCAACATCTCTCTGTCGCCCGACGTCTTCAGATTCCGCGGCGGTGGCGCGGCTCTGTACGGATCGATTGGTTACACCTTGCAATCGACCAAGCGTCAGTACCGCGGCTTCGACGGTGCGGCGTTCGGTGATCCGCGTCTGGTGGAGTGGGCGCCGAGCCAGAACGATGCGCGTCACGTGTTCGTGCTATCTGCTGCGTTCTCTACACCGAAGACCGGCACGGTAACTCTGTTCTCGCGTCTGCAGTCGGGGCTGCCGTTCACGCCGCTCGTGCAAGGCGATGTGAATGGCGACGGCCGCAGCGGCGATCGCGCGTACATCCCGAATCCGGCGCTCGAGAGCGATGCGAATCTTGCGGGTGGATTGCGCGCTCTGCTCGTGGATGGATCACCGACCGCGCGCGCCTGTCTCACCGACAATCTCGGGAGAGTGGCGCCGAGGAATGGGTGTCGAGGGCCGTGGACGCAGTCGCTCAACATCCAGTGGAGTCCGCCGCGGCCGAGCAAGTGGGGATATCGGGTGACTCCGAACGTGTATCTCGAGAACGTTCTCGCTGGGCTCGACCAGGCGTTACATGGGAGCTCGCTGCGCGGGTGGGGATCCCCGGCGTTGCCAGATCCCGTGCTCCTGATTCCGCGCGGCTTCGACGCGACCAACAAGAGGTTCAACTACGATGTAAACCCTCGGTTCGCCGATACGCGCCCGGCACGCACGCTGTTCAGGAATCCATTCCGCATAGTGATCGACTTCTCGTTCAATCTCTCGACCGATTACGGATTGCAGCAGTTGCGTCGCGCCGTCGAGCCGGTGAAGACTCCAAAGGGATGGCAGCGACGGTCGGCGGATTCGCTGACTGCATTCTATCTGTCGAACACTTCGGACATCTACAAGATGCTGATCGAGCAGAGCGACTCACTGTTTTTGAGCAAGGCGCAGATCGCGGCTCTCAGTGCCGCAGATTCAGCGTTCTCCGCGCAGGTGCGCGGTTTGTACGTGCCGCTCGGCGAATACCTGGCGCGCGGAAGCGGCGCGGCCGGAAAGGCGGAGCTCGATAGCGCGAAAGCGACCGAGAAATTGTACTGGAAGGTGTTCTGGCAGCAGCCAGAAATCGCGGGTGCGATAGTGACGCCATCGCAACGGGAGCTCATGCCAATGTTCAGCCGCATGCTTCAAGTGCCGATGAAGGAGCGGGAGAACTCGCAGTGGCAGTTTGGTCATCCGGTGACACTCGTGGACAAGCCCAAGCCCACGAATCCGTAGCCCGCGCCGGTAGCTTTCTCGGGGCGTAGTCATCTCAGGGTTTTTGCCAGGGCTACATGACTTAATCGTCATCTCCATGTGGGCATTTCGGAGGAAAACCGGCGGTCTGTTAGCGTGACTTGACCCGAAACAGGAAGTCAATAGATACACGCCTCAACCCCTCCGATCTTGATTCCTGACTACAAAGGGGCCGCCCTGCGACGCTTTTCGGCGCGGCACTCCCTGTCCCGTAAGCTGCCGCTGCTGATCTCTGGTTTACTTGCAGCGGCGATAGTGCTGCTCTCGGGATTCGCTTACCGGCAGCTCACTCGTGCACTGGTCGTTGCCGGCGAGGTCCGGATGCAGAGCGCGGCGCACCTGCTCGGAAATCTGTTCGAGGATTCCGGCCGTCGCCTGCGGAGCGAGATCGAAAAAGTTGCGGCGGATCCCGCCGTCCAGAAGCTGACGTTGGCCAACGACGCGAGAACTCGCGTGGCGGCGGAAAGCTCTCTCACGCGAGTCGCCAGGACGTCTCAGCAAACGCTCGCTATCGAAGTGCGCGATCGACATGGTCGGGAGCTTCTCTGGGTCGATGGCCCGACGCCCAAGGTATCAGCTCCGTTCAGAAATCATCCCAACATCTCCGCACCACCCGCCAGGACGACGATCGGTGAGTTCGCCTCCGAGCACGGTGTCTTGTTCTACCAGACCCGCACTCCGATCGTGCCACATCCCGGTGATACGACTGGATTCGTCACGACCTATAGACAGATATCGAGCGCGTCGGGCGCACAGTTGATATCGAAGCTCATTGGCTCCGACGTTTCGCTCCTTCTGAGCACTCCAGACGGAAAGCTCTGGACCGACCTGGAGAAGGTCGTGCCGGGTCCGAGTCTGCGCGGGGAGCCAGGCGTGCCGCAGACCTACAGGGGAAGCAAGGGCGAGATGCGCATCGGCACCGTGGTTCCAATCAGGTCGATGAGCTGGATGGTCCTCGTCGACATGCCGATGGCGACGGTGCTCGCACCGGCGAACCGCTTTCTCCGCGACATGGCGCTGGCGGCGCTCGCGATCGTCCTCATCGGCGGCCTCATCGCCTTCATGATCAGTCGTCAGATCACGCGGCCGCTCGAGGATATCACAATGGCGGCGGAGGGCATTTCCGCCGGCAACTACTCCATGCGGGTAGATAGCACCCGTCGGGACGAACTCGGCGTGCTGGCTCAGTCGTTCAACACCATGGCGAAACAAGTCGAGGATTCGCGCCAGGTCCTGGAAGTCCGCGTGCAGGAGCGAACGAAGGCTCTCGAGGGCGCGCTACGCGAGCTGCACGACGCGCAGGAATCGCTCATTCGGCGCGAGAAGCTCGCGATGCTGGGCCAGCTCGCCGGCGGTGTCGGACACGAGCTGCGCAACCCGCTCGGCGTAATGACCAACGCGATCTACTATCTGTTGATGGTGCTCAAGGATGCGCCGGAGAACGTCAGGGAGTACCTCGGCATCCTCAAGACCCAGATCGCGCTCTCGGAGAAGATCGTTGGTGACTTGTTGGACTTCGCGCGGGTGAAGACTCCGCAGTTGGAGACTCTGCCCGTCGAGAAAATTATTCGCGAGCAGCTCGAGCGAGTCGGCGCTCTGAACGGCGTGAAGCTCGTTGAGTCGATTGCGCCGGGGCTGCCGCCGGTGCGAGTGGATCGGGTGCAGATCGGACAGGTGGTGCTCAACCTCGTGACCAACGCGCTCCAGGCGATGGATGGAAAACCCGGCACGCTCGAAGTGCGAGCCGTCCGTGGTAGCAACGGATACGTGAGGCTCGAGGTGAGCGACACCGGCGTGGGGATGAGCAGCGAGCATATGAAAAAAATGTTCGAGCCTCTCTTCACAACGAAGGCGAGAGGAATCGGCTTGGGACTCGCGGTCTCGCGGAGTCTGGTGCAGGCGAATGGTGGCGAGATATCCGCGCGGAGCGAGCCGGGCAAAGGCTCGACTCTGTCGGTTGACCTTCCAGCGGACAAGGCAGCATGACGCGACGAATACTGATCGTCGACGATGACCGTCACATGGTGCGGACTCTCTGCGACATCGTACGGCTCCAGGGCTGGACTCCGGATGGAGCGCACAGTGGAGAAGAAGCGGTCGAGGCTGTACGGAAGCAAGCCTATAACGCAGTGCTGATGGACGTGCGGATGGCCGGCATCAATGGGGTCGACGCGTTCAAGGCGATGAAGGCCGTTCGTCCCCGGATCAAAGTGATTCTGATGACGGCGTACAGCGCCGCGGACATCATCGCCGAGGCGGAGCGCGAGGGCGCGCTCAAGGTACTGTCGAAGCCGGTGGTGTTGTCGGGACTGCTGGAGATGCTCGAACAAACGCGGCAGGCGGAGAAGCCTGTGCTCGTTATCGCGAGAGATACTGATTTCCTCGGCAATCTTCAGGACATGCTTACGCAACGCGGCTACGAAACTCTGTTTGCGAAGACTCTCGACGAGGCATTGCTGATGCTCGAGAAGAAGGCGCCCCCCGTCGTGGTGCTCGATCTCAGGCTCAAGGAGATCTCGCAGGAGGACTCGGTGCTGGCGATTCGAAGAGTGAATCCCGAAGTCGCTCTGATTCTCTGTAATGGTCAGACGTGCGAGACGGATCATCCGGAGCTGCTGGAGGGAAGACTCATTCACGCGAGCTTGCAGAAGCCGTTTCCGCCGGCGCGACTGATCCAGATCCTCGATGACGTCTACGCATAACAATCTGAGGGTTCTTGTCGTCGACGATGACGCGCAGATGCTGCGCACCATCACCGACATTCTCAAACTGAATGGCTACATTGCGTCCGGAGCGCCAACCGGACTTGGCGCCCTCGATCTCGCCAGTCATTTCGAGACTCCCGCCGCGGTAGCGCTCGTCGATCTGAGCTTGCCGGATATCGACGGCATCGAGCTCGTAAGCCGGCTGCGTCAGATATCAAATCTTACCGAAGTCGTAATCCTCACCGGCAATGCGTCGGTCGACAGCGCCGTCCGCGCGATGCGTGAGAAGAGTTACGACTACCTGATCAAGCCGGTCGAGCCCGATCACCTGCTAGCGACACTGGGCAGGGCGGGGGAACGCTCGGAGCGACGGCGGGCGGAGGCCGGACGTCACGAGAGTGAGGAGCGGCTGCGACAGATCTTCGAGCACGTGAGCGACGCGTTGTTCATCGCGGACGATGCGGGGACGATCCATGACGCGAACCCGGCGGCCTGCGCGCTCACAGGCATGACCGTCGACGAGCTTCGAGAGGTGACCCTCGAAAGCGTGCTGCCGGAGATCGCTGAACTGGAAATCAGCGGAGGTCACGCCCGCCAGTTGCCCGGTGTCTCGGGGCAAGCGGGTTCGCACGCGGGCCGTGCGCGCGTGCTCGATATCGAAGCCGCCGCGTTTGCGCCCGGCGTGCTCGTGTATACGGTGCGCGATCTCACCAATCAGACGCGCCTCGAGGAGCAGCTCGCGCAGTCGCAAAAGATGGACGCGATTGGACAGCTCGCCGGCGGTATTGCCCACGATTTCAACAATCTGCTCACCGTGATCATGAGCTACGGGTCGCTGCTGCTCAGCGATCTCGACGAAGGGGATCCGCGCAGAGAGGATGCCCAGGAGATCGCGAACGCCGCCGCGCGCGCGTCGGGTCTGACGCATCAGTTGCTGGCGTTCAGCAGAAAACAGATCCTCGAGCCGCGCCTGATGAGCGTCAACGACGTGGTGACGGGAGTCGAGAAGCTGTTGCGGCGTCTGATCGGCGAAGACATCGAGCTCGCGACGACGCTGGAGCCCGAGCTTTACTCCATCAACGCGGATCCGGGACAGTTGGAGCAGGTGCTGATCAATCTCGCGGTTAATTCGCGCGACGCGATGCCAGACGGCGGTCGTCTGCACATCACTACCGCCAACACGTTCCTGTCCGCCGAGCACGGAGGCCGTCAACTCTCGGCGGCGCCTGGACAGTACATCATGCTGGCGGTGAGTGACACAGGTGTTGGAATGTCGCGCGACGTTCAGCGTCGGATGTTCGAGCCTTTCTTTACCACGAAAGGCCAGGGCAAGGGCACCGGACTCGGGCTCGCCACCGTTTACGGCATCATCAAGCAATCGGGTGGCGACGTCTGGATTTATTCCGAGCCCGGGAAGGGAACGACCTTCAAGGTTTATTTCCCGCGCGCAGGTGAGGGACGCGCACTGCACCTGGTGCCGGAAGACACTCAGGCATCACCGCGAGGCACGGAGACGATTCTCGTCGTCGAGGACGATCCGGCATTGAGGGCGCTGAGCGAGCGCGTGCTGGAAGCGAACGGGTATACGGTGCTGCTCGCGCGCAATGGAATCGAAGCTCTCGCCATCGCCAGCGGCCATGATGGACATATCGATATGGTGGCTACGGACGTCGTGATGCCCAAAATGAATGGGCGCCCTCTGGTAGAGAAGCTGACGGAGACGCGACAGGGAATGCGGGTGCTGTTCATGTCCGGCTACACGGACGATGAAGTAATGCGTCGCGGCGTGATCGACGGACGGACGGCATTTCTGCAGAAGCCTTTCACGCCGCCGCAGTTTGCGCGGAAGGTGAGAGAGGTGCTCGATCAGGGTAAGCGCGCTGCGTCCTAACGCGGTGTAGCCGCGGTCAACGCTCCGGGGACGGTGCAGCCATGGCACATCCTTGCGGGCTGCCGATTACGCGTGACCTGCCCAGGCCTTCTCGCCGGCCTTGTACGGAGCGCACGGGTCGTAGCGGCCCGGCGTCTCCGCGTACCGCTGCGCCTGGGTGCAGCCGATCTCTGAGGTGAAGTAGCCGAGGAGTGCGAGCTCCTTGATCAGGCGGAACGGGTGATGCCCAGTGTTCTGTTGCACCGCTGTCGCGGCACCAACGTCAGTGCCGGGCGCTGATTCCTTGCGCTCCTCGCCGAGGTGCGCGAGAGCCTTCTTGCGTTCGGCGTCTTCCTGTGCCTGGCTTTGCGTCCACTGCTCCTTGTCCATTGGCGTGAGAACGGCCAAACGCTGGGCGGGTGTCGCTTTCATGAAGGAGACGTTGTACGCCTTTTGAGTTGCGTCCTCGATCTTCTGCATCCCGTCGCGAAAACGTCTTTGATCGTCCGGGTAGTAGGTGTCGCGGACCATGAGCGCCATGAACGCTCCGGTCTTCGCTGCTTTCGCACCTGGAGTGCTCGTCGGAGGAAGAATTGTATCAGCGAGTTCGTCGAGGAACGCGATGTCGTCGGCCGAGAAGTTCGCTGCGGTGCTGTCACTCGCGGTTTTCTTGCCAGCGTCGGGGCGGCAACCCGTGAGCAGAGCGGAACTGCCAACGAACGCTACGCCTCCGAGGATCGCGGTAACGCGCATGATCGCTTCGCGCCGGCTTATCAACTCGGCGTCGATAGGTTCTGGAGTTGAAGACATCGATGGTTCTCCGGTCACAGGTTGCGGCGTTTGAGCTCGTTGACGGCGAAGTCTGCCGCGCGCGCGGTGAGTGCCATGTAGGTGAGCGACGGATTCTGACACGCGGTCGAGACCATGCACGAACCGTCGGTGACGAATACGTTCGGCGCGTCCCAGACCTGATTGTGCGAGTTGAGCACCGAGGTCTTGGGGTCGCGTCCCATGCGCGCGGTTCCCATCTCGTGGATCCCCATGCCCGGGAAGCAAGGCGCGTTGTACATCTTGACGTCTTTGACGCCGGCCTGGTCGAGCAGCTCCGCCATGTCGTTTGCCATGTCGCGCCGCATCAGCGCTTCGTTCTCGCCTGTCGCGCAATCGATCTTGTGTACGGGAAGGCCCCACTTGTCCTTGCGGTTTTGATCAATCGTGACGGTGTTCGCGTGATTCGGCAGCATCTCGCCAAATGCAGTGGCGCCGATCGTCCAACCGCCGGGCTGCGACATCGCGTCCTTGAATTGACCGCCGACGCCAAGCTCGGCGACAGCGCGCGACCAGCCGTCGCGGCCAGCGCCGCCCTGGTAGCCGAAGCCGCGCAGATACGGGCGCTTCTCCCCGTTCAGATTGCGATAGCGCGGAATGTAGAAGCCGTTCGGTCGGCGTCCGTAAGTGTACTTGTCCTCCAATCCGTCGATCTTGCCCTCGGCGCCAACGCGGAAGTGATGATCCATCAAGTTGTGCCCGAGCTCGCCGGAGCTGGAGCCGAGTCCGCCGGGCCAGACGTCGGTGGCGGAGCGGAGCAAGAGCCACGTCGAGTTGAGCGTCGAGGCGCAGAGGAAAATCACCGGCGCACTGTAGTCGCTCATCTGTTCGGTGACGGCGTCCATAACGCGCACACCTGTCGCGCGTTTCTTGTCCTTGTCGTAGAGAACCTCGCTGACGATTGCGAACGGCTTGAGAGTGAGGCGTCCCGTTTTCGCCGCGGCAGGCAGCGTCGACGATTGGGTGCTGAAGTATGCGCCGTACGGACATCCGAGCCAGCAGGCGTCGCGATACTGACACTGCGAACGTCCGGGCTTGGGCTGAGTGAGATTCGCGACGCGTCCCGGAATGATATGACGCTTTCCATCGAACAGTTTCTTGACGCGCTGGGAGATCATGTCCTCGGCGCAGTTGAGCGGCATGGCGGGCTGGAACTGACCATCGGGGAGCTGCGGAAGATTTTCGTGGGAGCCCGAGATTCCGGCATGTCTCTCTACGTGGTCGTACCAAGGCGCGAGATCGGCGTAGCGAATGGGCCAATCGACCGCGATACCATCCTTCAGATTTCCCTCGAAGTCGATATCGCTCCAGCGATAGCTCTGTCGCCCCCACATGAGTGAGCGGCCGCCGACGTGATACCCGCGGTACCAGTCGAAGCGTTTGACTTCCGTATATGGTGAATCCTTGTCGGACGCCCAGTACGAAAGATTCTTTTCGTTGAGCGCGTAGTCACGTTTGAGAACCGGATAGGCTTCCTCCATCGCTACGGTGCGTCCGCCGCGGTGAGGGTAATCCCACGGGTTCTTGGTCGCGTTGACGTAGTCCTTGATGTGCTCGATGTTTTGCCCGCGCTCCAGGACCAGAACGCGCAGGCCTTTTTCGGTGAGCTCTTTGGCGGCCCAGCCGCCGGAGATTCCGGAGCCAACGACGATTGCGTCGTAGGTGTTTGCGTCAGTCGTCACAATGCGCTCTCACGTGAGAGAAAAACGGAGTTGCCACTATGAATGATGCGGCGAAAAAAATACGTCGCGTGCAACGGACTGTATAGAGTAAAGTTGGCATGCTGGCCTATTGACCCAGACTGCGCCGTTGGCGAAATAGGGATACGGGATTTCCCGGAACTTTGGTCGCCACGCTGGCTTTTTGAGTGAGGACATTGGGCGTGAAAGAAAACGTGACTCGACGTGAGATGCTTTCCGCGACCGCCATTGGAGCGCTGGCCATCGGCGATCCGCGACATGCACTCCGGCGCGTCGAGAAAATTGTTCACACCGTTAGCGGACGCCTGAAGCAGTCAGCATCGCGGTGGTGCTACGGGAAGATCCCGCTTCCCGAGCTTTGCGAAGCGGGGAAGAGGATAGGGCTCTCGGGCATTGATCTCCTGCAGCCGAGTGACTGGAGCGTTGTACGTGAGCATGGGTTGACCGTATCGATGGGCTACACCAACGATCGGCCTGATTTCCTCACCAACGGATTCGTGAACCGCGCGAGTCATCCCATGCTCATTGGAGAGCTCGAGCGCACGCTTCCGGTTGCCAGAGCGGCCGGTGTTCCGAACCTGATTGCGATGTTCGGCAATCGTCAGGGCCGCACCAACGCCGAGGCGATACCCGCGGCAATCGAAGGCTTGAGAAGGATTGCTCCGTTGGCGGAGGAGCAAGGCGTCAACATCTGTGTCGAGTTACTGAACTCGAAGGTGGATCACCCCGACTACATCGGGGACCACACGGCGTTCGGCGTGGAGGTGATGAAAGGTGTGGGGTCTCCGCGCGTGAAGCTGCTTTACGACATCTACCACATGCAGATAATGGAAGGCGACGTCATTCGCACGATTACCGATAATCACCAATACATTGGGCATTTCCATACGGGCGGAGTTCCGGGCCGCCACGAGATCGACGACAGCCAGGAGCTGAACTGGCGCGCGGTGATGAAGGCGATCGCTGATACGGGTTTTCAGGGATTCGTTGCGCACGAGTTTGTTCCTACTCGGGATCCTCTTACCTCGCTTCGGCAGGCCTTCGAGATCTGTAACGTTTAACGTCGGGCAGGACCGGCAGCCTGCGTCCCCTGCAATGGCGGTCCGACTACCCGTTCATCACAACGGCGTCTGAGTCGCGCTCACTTGGGCGAGAAAGCGACGGGATGTTTGCCGCGGACGATTGCGGAAATTGCGTCCATAGCAGGGTCTCTGTTTCGAGCACAGTCGGTCGACGACAGCTCGGCGTGCACTGTCGGCGCAATCCAGGGGCGGTCGTCTCGCGGATCTGAACTCTGCCAGTACAGCGTGGAATGAAGTACCGTGATACCGGAATGTGGCAGCTTGAGGACCCGCGTCTCGCCAAAATGGTTGGGCGATGCGCCAGTCGGTTCGCCGACGAAGATTGCGGGAGAGTTCCGCTCGATATCGGCTGCCCAGGTTCATTGCTGCTGAAAAAGTCAGCCGTCCAATAATTACGAAAAGCGTGCCGGGTTCATTGAAGCGGGTCGCGCGAATCAGGTCGTGGATGCAGGGGCGATTTGCCGCCATTCATGATCACTTAGAGATCGTGGAGTCTGTGCCGACCCGGGAGACAAAAAAAGAGCAGTTGCCCAAGCTGCAGACAGAAAAATTCTCAAGAGGTTCATTCGATCACGTTAAGCGCTGGACCGTCTAGGACAGGTAAAGTCTTTGCAAGGGTTTGGTGGAGAATGTGTCATTTTCGACGTTATTAGGCACTTTTCCCAGGCTTGTCATGAAACATCCCATTTCAATGGCTGCGGTGGCCGCGGGCGTGATCGGTCTTGCGTGCGCGGGACGATTCCCCAAAAAACCGTCCGCATCAACTCCAATCGAGACGTGGCATGACGTCTCATCGATGCGCCACGCCCGCTCGGCGCTCGCGGTCGCTAGC
>CADDZN010000072.1 GCA_902812375.1 bacterium
GTCGAACACCAGCGTGTCGGAGCCCGTCACGAGCTTCGTGATCCGGTTGCGATTGGCTGAATAGGTGAAGCGCGACCGCCATGCGAAGCCGGGGTTCGTGGCGTTGACGGTGTTCAGTGCGAGCTCGACGCCTTTGTTGCTAAGACTTCCGATGTTCTGGAACTGCTGCTGAAAACCGCTGCTCGGCGGCAGCGGAACGCTCAGCACCAGGTCTGTTGTCTTCTTGTTGTAGAGACTGAATTCGACCTGGGCGCGATCGTGAAAGAAGCCTGCATCGAAGCCGCCCTCGTATTCACGTTGCCGCTCCGGCTTCAGGTTCGCATTGCCGGCGGTGACGCTGGAGACGAGTCCGGGCTTCCCGCTGTACGCCGTGTTGACGTAATTGGCGAACCGCGAGTATAACCCGGGCGGCTGACCACCGGTTTCTCCAACTGCGGCACGCAGCCGGAAGGAGCTGAACACGTTGTGCAGTGTGCCCTGCCACCATGACTCGCGGTCCAGGACATACGAGATTCCCGCGCGCGGGAAAAGTTGTCGACGTTGCGCGGGACCGAACGCCGACGACTCGTCCCAGTTCAGCCCGCCAGTGAGAAAAAGTCTGTCTGCGATACTGGCCCTTTCTTCCACATACCACCCGACGGTGCGTAGCTCGGTCTTCGATTGCGACGCGGTTTGCGTCGCGCCGCCAACCAGTGTTTGACCCGGCCCGAGATCGGAGCCGGCCGCGCGAACCGTTTCCGTCAGGTCGCGCGTGTACCTGAATCCGAGAGAGGTGTTGAGACCCAGTCTGGGATTCGAGGTGAAGGCGTGAGTGAGAATAAGATCGTTGTTGAACAGGCGACTGAATTGAACGGGATTCTGGATCGACCCGGTGAAAGAAGCACTCGTCGAGAAGGGCGGCTGAAAGTATCTGTCTTCCATGCGGTAGTCGTCGACGCCGGTGAGGTATCTGAGACTGAGTGAGCTCAGAGGGCGCCACGTACCTTCCAGCCCACCGAGCAAGCGCGTCACACGCTCCGGCGCGGACCAGTTCGCGAGCACGTCGAGCGGATTTGCGCCGAGCACAGGGTTGTAGGGATAGCGGCCGAGGTTAGGGTCGAACTGGGGATTGAAGGAGGTGGGCGTGAAGACCACACTCGTCAGGACTCCCTGCGTCTGCTCGCCCTCGGGCATGTAGTTGGCGAGCGAGTTGATGTAGTTGGCGTGCAGTCCGACCTCGAGCTGACTCGAGAGGCTCTGCGAGAGGTTGGTGCGAAAGTCCGTCCGATTGTAATTCGTCGTGCGGAGGATGCCGTTCTCGCGCTGATATCCGCCGCCCATATAGTAGCTGGTACCGCCGGTACCGCCGGAAATCGAGAGATGGGTATCGTTGCCGATGCCGGTGCGGAAGATCTGATTCTGGATATCGTACCGCTTGATCGGCGCGCCGATCGCCGGTGCAAGGCCGAAAAGGACATCGGTGTAACCAGCTTGCGGTGACATATTGAGATCGTAGCGCTTCGGCGTCGTATTCCATGTTACCTGACTCGTCGCCCCGAGCGTTGGACGACCAGACTGTCCGCGTTTGGTGAATATCTGAATGACGCCGTTGTTGGCGCGTGCGCCGTAGAGTGCCGCGGCGGCTGCGCCCTTCAGGACCTCGATGCGCTCGACATCGGAAGGATCAAAGTCCGCCATGCGGTTGCTGAGCGCCTGATTCCCGCGCGGCGCATTTCCGCTGAGGCTGACGAGCGCCTCCGACGAATTATCGACGATCACGCCGTCGATCACGTACAGTGGCTCGGCACCGCCGAGAATCGAATTCGTTCCGCGCAACCGGATGCTGACGCCGCCGCCCGGCTGTCCCGAATTCTCCGAGATCACCGCGCCGGTGATTCTGCCCTGGAGAGCCTGGTCGATGGAGGTGGCGCCTGGCGATTGTGCGATCTGTTCACCAGGAACCGTCTCGATAGTATTACCGAGTTGTCGTTTGGTGGTGGGAGCGGCGACGCCGGTGACGACGACCTCACTGAGAGTGACTGCCGCGGAGCGGAGAGCGAAGTTCTGGGTCAGTCTGTCCGACGGACCAACGGCGACGGTGATGGTCTGCGGCGCGTAACCGACGCGGCGCGTGCTGATGGTCTGTGATCCGCTGGGAACGCCGGTGATGGTGTACGACCCATCGGGTGCGGTTTGCGCGCCGAGGTTGGTGCCTTCGATGCGCACCTGAACACTCGACAATGGCGCTCCGGTGGCGACGTCGGTGACTCGGCCACTAATGGTGCCAGTCGCCTGCGCTGCAGCCAGTACCGGGCAAAATATGATCGCGGCGAAAAGACGGAGGAGACGGAAGTTGGGCATGTGCGCTCCGACGTTTTGGTATTTAAAAGGATGGTATACGCGGGAAAGGCAGTGTCAACGGGAGCCTATCGTATCCCGCGTCCCGCATCCCGCATTCCGCAATCAGTGAAGCGTAACGAGTTTGGAAAGCGGAGAGTGCTGCATTCGCTGCTACAGTCCCCGGTTATAAGGTCGCTACGCAGCGCCTCGCCTGGGCGGTGTTCCGCTGCGCACAGCCGGAACGTCTTCATCCTGAAGACTCCGCACGTCATTCGGGGCCAAATGCACGAGTGCCTGCGTTTGGCCCGAGGCCCGGACGAACTCTACCTCAAGCGTTGAGTCGCTATTGACGTGAACGACCGCGCCAATGTCGCCCTGCGCAGACTGCACTCGATGATATCGCGCTCGAGCACGACGGTATCGAGCTCACGGAAGGTCATGACGCACTCCGGGATAAGCGGTGACAAGACGTGGTTCTGCTTCTCCTGAACGTATGATCCATATCGTCGTCATCACAGGCAAGAGCGCGCCACTTGCCGATAGGATCGAAAGTGGTTCCAAGTGGCCGCCTGTGGCAGGAATGGAGCCCAGTAGAGTCCCGACGTAGTGGACTGACAAACTGACTCCGGAACTGCCAGATCCGGCATGTCGCGCTTCGGCTTGATGGCACTCGGCACTTCGATCCACCGAATCAGAAAATCGGTGGTGTTCGGAACATAACCGGCGATCAGGAAATCGCCGAGTAGAAGCCTCTCCGTCGAGGTATGCCTGGGCTTCACTTCTGATAGCTAATATGCTATCATCGCTTATGCCCGACCAGACGCCAGACGCTTCGAGGCTCCTCCAGGCCGCGCGCGATCTCGCCGGCCTGACGCAGCGCCAGCTCGCGAAAAGGGCGCGCACGGCCCAGTCAGTAGTCGCCCGCATCGAGCTCGGCGAAACCAATCCATCGTGGTCGACGTTGGCGAGATTGCTCAAAGCCGCCGGCTTCACCTTGTCGGTCAAGCTGCGACGGGTCAGTATTGATCCGCAGCTTCTCGACGACGTGCCGCGCATTCTGGCGCTCTCACCCGAGCAGCGCCTTCGTGAAGTCGCCGAGGTCAGCCGCTTCGTCTCATCGGCGCGTCGTGTCTGACGTCGCTCCCCTCGATCCGGAGCGCCTCCTCGAAACCCTCAGTCGGCACAAAGTGAGTTTCGTTCTCATCGGCGCTCTCGCGGCGCGTTTGCATGGATTTCCCAGACTCACCGCCGACGCCGACATCACCCCGGCAGAAGACAAGGCAAATCTCGATCGCCTCGCCGCGGCCCTGAATGAGCTGGATGCAAAGGTTTACACGGAATCCCTTCCGCAAGGCCTGCCCTTCGATTGCTGCTCGGCGACGCTCAAGCGCGCGCGGATGTGGAACCTCGTTACGAGCGCCGGCCGTCTCGACATTGCGTTCAGGCCTGCCGGTGTGGACGGCTACGACGACCTGAAAAAAGATGCCGAGCGCTTTGAGGCGTTCGGCGTGCGATTTTATGTGGCTTCGCTCGACGACATCATTCGGTCAAAGGAAGCAGCAGGCCGGCCAAAGGATCTGGACGACGTCGCGATACTGAAGGCGATGAAGCATATGCCGAAATGACTGGCAAGCTCGGCCCCGCGCTCGTCTTATTGCTGTGTGCGATCGCTCTTTTGTATCTCCTGGCGCGTTCAGTATCGGGCGGCAGCGGACCTCTCTGGTTATTGCTGGCCGCTCCGATTGTGGTGATTGCAAGGGTCATGTGGAAACGATTGCGACGGCAATAAGGTCGCGATTAAGATAGTCTCGCGCGGTTGAAATATATCTAGTCGCTAGATATATTTACTCATGACTCCTCGCCAAACCGCAGTAGCGGCTGGCGCCGATCTCAAGTGGCTAACCAATTCAGCGTCGCTGCTTCGCCGCCGACTTCGGTATACTGTGGAAGCCGCACGATGGTGGGGACTGGTCCGATTGCTGGTCTCTGACCTTGGCCTCACCCTCAGAGCCGCCGCCGATACAGCGACGTCCGCACTCAAGACCGGTCAAGCGCAGTCGATCCCAGCGGCTGACTCCGCCGGCGCGGTGCGCATCGAGATCGACCGACCACGGTACGAGTCGATTTTCCTCGCTAATCTCTCACGCGCGCTCATCCAGGAGACGCCGCGCCGGCGGGGCCGAGTGAGAGAGAGAGCCGGCGACGCGATAGCCGCTGCGAAACGCTTCGGGATCGATATTGGCTTACTGCAAACGGCACTCGAGCGAACGCCCGCGGAGAGACTGGCAATGCTCGACCGCAATTCCGCGTTCCTGCGCGCGGCGAGGCGGGACAAATGAGCTTCGCTTCCATGCTCGGTGGCCTGACCAAGAACAAAATCAGCTTCGTCGTCATCGGGGGCGTCGCGGCGGCCGCGCACGGATCGTCGCGCGTCACCAACGATCTCGACATCTGCTACGATGCCAACGAGCGCGACAATGTTCGCGCGCTTGGGAGACTTCTCGCCAAATGGGCCGCCTACCCGCGCGGGATCGAGAAGGGCTTGCCGTTCATCATGGAGGAGCGTACGCTCCGCGGTGCGCCAATAATGACGCTGGCGACGACTGAAGGCGACATCGACGTCATGGACCGCATCGCGGGCGTCGGCGATTACGATGCGGCGTACAAGCACTCGGAAAAAATCTCGGCCTTGGGAGTCAACTTTCGAGTGCTCGATCTTCCCTCGCTGATCAAAGCCAAGCGCGCGGCGGGGCGGCCGCGCGATTTCGAGCATCTGCCGGAGCTCGAAACGCTACTGGAGCTGCGGCGCCGAAAGACCTGAACGCCTCGTCACCGGACTTCCGATGGGCATCACAAAGATGATTTCATTCCGTTGAGGCGATTCCGACGGCTTACACCAGACCATCTTCGGGGGAGCTAATCCTTTGCCAGCGAGGCATTGACACACTCGGCGACAATCAGGTAATACTCGGCGTACCTCCAGGAGCGATTATGCCTGACGAAATGGGGACCTTCCGCGTAGACATCGGCATCGAGAATCCCGCCCGTCCAGGCGAGAGACGAACGCTGAGGTCGGTGCTTGTCGACACCGGCGCGGAATTGTCCTGGGTTCCGACCGAGGTACTCGACTCGCTCGGGATCGAGCGGCAGAACAAGTGGCACTTCCGCCAGGCCGACGGAACGATCCTCGAGCGGTGGGCCGGCGGAGCAATTGTCTACGTCGCCGGCAAACGAACCAATGACGACGTCGTGTTCGGACAGCCCGGCGATCTAACGTTGCTGGGATCGCGCACCCTTGAAGGTCTGAACTTCAGGGTAGAGCCCGTCGCAAAACAATTAGTGGATGCGGGGCCCGCACCGGCCGCCGTCGTGTTCCAGGCGGCACCCGGCAGATCGGGCACGGTCCCATCTGCGGCTCCTTACCATAGACGAGCGTGACCGGCCCCAGCACGCGCGCGGTGTCGGTGAGACTCACAGTAAGTGTCATCGTCTCGCCCACGATACGACCGGTGAAGGTGGCAGGGTGGGTGATCCCGCGATTCAGCGGGTACGCATCGACGTTGTAGGTCGCTGGCACTTGGAATCGGCCGTCGGCGTCGGGCTTGATCGGTCCAACCGCGTCGCCCAGCGTGCATCCGATGTGCACGTGTACATCGCTGTCGGCGACGATGAGCCCGGCGTTGTTACCGCCCCATGTTCCCCGGATCTCCGTGATCGGAATCGAGGTAGCGGTCGAGCAGCCAAAGAGGGCGAGCAGTGCGGCGAATCCCAGCGTCCGCGTCATGACGAAGCGTAGGGTTGATTGCCGCATAGATCAATAGGCCGCAACTTATAAAAAAGGGGACGTCTAAGGACGTCCCCTTTTTTTGCTGTTGGAGTAGCGATTCCCGAAAACTATTTCCGCCTCGAGGCGCCCGCTACGTTGGCGTCGAAGGTCGTCTGCTGGGCCGGCGTCAGGACGGCGCGAATCTCTGCGCGCTCCTGCGCCTTCAGGTCCGCAACCTGCGTCAGAAAAGCTGCATCCGAATCCGCGGTCCCATTCTTTTTCGCTGCTTTGTCCGCGGCGAGCTCCTTTTTGCGAAGATCGCGGTAATCGGCGTCGTATTTCTTTTCGATCGCCTTGATGTGCTTCTTCTCGGCCGCGGTCAGCTTGATTCCCTTGGTAAGCAGCTTTTGATCGTGAGCGCTCTCGAGGGCCAAGCGCTCTGTCTTTTCAGCCGTCTTGTCAGCCGTGCGCTCAGCCTTGTCCGCGGTTCTATCGGCGACGCGTGCCTGCTTGTCGGCGATCTTCTGCGAACGATTGTCCTGACGAACGGGCGCGCTTTTGCCCATCGTGGGCGGCGGGGCATGCGGAGCCTTGCTCTGGGCTGATGCAAGAGCAGGCGTGGTAACAAGAGCGGCTGCGATCACGAGTTGGTGGAGGCGGTTCATATTGACCTCGGTGGGTTGATTCTTCTGGAAGTTAACGTGCCTTCGATCGCGAAACTGTGCGACTGCCATACTCAACTCGGCACATACCCACTCTTCGACAGCCTGTTCCACCGCCCGAGGTCATCGAATAGCCGCTCGATGCAGGCAGCTCAGGCACAGGCGAGCCGTGGCTTCCCGGGGCCTGAAGTGTTAAAGTCGTAGCCTCGCGGACTCTTCGGAAACCACCCGTAACGAGGATGACAATGTACAAGCCACTCGCACTCGCAGCGCTTGCCGTCGTACTCGGCTCGACCACCGTGCTCGCTCAGCAATCACCGAACACCACGGCCACCACTGTCACCCGGGTAGTTCTGATACGCATCAAGCCCGGTCACACGGATCAATTCTGGCAGGATGTGCGTCAGCACCTGAAACCCGTTTATGATGAAGAGAGGCGACAGGGCATCCTTACCGATTATTCAGTGGCGACGAAGACCACCACCGAGAACCCGGACGACTGGAACGTCGCACTCACTCTGACCTACAGGAACTGGGCTGCGCTCGACAGCCTGGGCCCCCGTACGGATCCGATCACGCTGGCGCATTACGGAAACGCCGCCAATCGCACGGCGGCCGGCAATGCGCGCATTGAGCACGGGACAATAGTAGCCAGCTTTCTGGTACGCGATCAAAACGTGAATCCCTGGAAGTAGCGAATTCACGAGCGAAGGTCGGGAGAAAAACGCGCCCCTAAGGGCGCGTCTTCCATATGAGCGAGTCCGCGCCGGCGTTGATGAAGCGGACCGGGGTCGTCTGACAGCCTCATTCGGCACACGTCGCGGGTCAATACTTACCGCGGCCGTGCCCTTTGTGCTTGCCCTTGTCGTGCCCCTTTCCACCGTGGCCGCGCTTGCCCTTGCCCTCATAGTCGACGACTCGAAACCTCGAGCGGGTGACCACCTGGTCGAAGTCGGCTCGGTGCTGCGCAAGAAACCGCTCATTGTCGGTTTGTGCTGTGTCGATAGCCGCCGCCTGCGCGAGTGCGAGTGTCGTCAGGACATAATCGCGCGCCGATAGTCCCGAGGCAGCGAGCGCGTTGCGCGTGTCGGGTCGGCTCTCCAGAAAGGCAACCGTTCGATCGATGTCGGCGGGCGAGGGATTGAGTGAGGTCAAACGAACCGGCGCGTCGATCGGACCCAGCGAGTCCAACCGCTGCTGCGCGATGGTCCACTGGCGATAGCGATCGTCGTTGAGGTTGTAATTCGATACGGGCGTGACGGCAGCGCGATCCCCCGTTGGGACGTCGACATCGCGGGACAGCAGTGCACTATCGCCTAGTCCCGCGTTAGCTGGGTCGCGTTGCTTGCAGGCGACGAGAAGTAAGCCCGCGCCGATCACCGTCGCGAGTCCTGACGTAAGGCGTCGACAAATTGTCGATTTCATTTCGCTAGCTCCTACGAATGCGCCCGGTCATGCAGCGCTGCAACAGCCGGTCCATCTTCAGTGCAACAGTAAAATCCGAGCACGTAGAGAGGCAGGGTTGCTGCTTAGAAGGCTACAGCGCGGAGAAAAGCTTGGCATGCCTCACTCACGACTAATGCATTCTATAGGTCGCGGTTGTCATGAGCTAAGAATTCCCGACGAAACTCTGACATGGCGAATAGTCTACCGGGTGGACGTTGATGCTGTCGTGATTTGGGAGATCTTTGCGAAGAAGGATAGGAAGACACCGAAGCGCGTCATAGAAGTTTGCAAGAAACGAATTCGAGCCTACGATTCGCAAATCTGATCGTGGACATTTATTCACTGGGGTTTTTATGGATGCAGCGAAAAAGAAGCGCCTGAAAGAGGCAGGCTGGGAAACGGGCTCGGTTGCTGAATTCCTCGAGCTGACTCCCGAGGATTCCGCGCTAATCGAAATCAAACTGCGTCTCACAGAGCTAGCCAGGAAGGCACGGACCCGTCGTCACCTGAGCCAGGTAGCATTGGCCGAACGGCTGGGTTCCAGTCAATCTCGCGTTGCAAAACTCGAGGCGGGCGATCCCAGTGTTTCGCTCGAGCTATTGGTTCGCGCAAGCCTCGCTTCAGGAGCGACGCGGAAGGAACTGGCGCGCGCAATAGCCTAGGCGCGCGTCCGTGGTTCAAACCAGACCGACGCACCTCGCCTTATTGACGGGATCATCCTTCTCCGCCCCATACATCATTTCCTGATACGCGCGCATTGCCCCAGTCTCCTCGTGGACGTCCTGCATCACCCCAGCGACCTGACCGGCAACAGGCGCGCGTAGGATCGCGTAGGTCGTCGACGCCGAGTTATGTTCATCGATTAGTTCCGACGCCGGATGATTATGTCACGACAAGAGCTCGTCACTTCGTACGCGCCCTCGACTCAGGGCCGCGCCAGTGTCCAAATCCAAACGCCCAGCTTTCGGATAACGGAAGCCTCTTATGAGCCGCGCACCAGATTTCCGACGCACGCGCACGAGTACGCCAGCATCACCGCCGTATTCGAGGGCGGATTCGTAGAGCAATTCCGAAGGACGAGCGAGTCGTGCAGCGTGCGGAGCATCCTGATCAAACCCGCCGCTGAGGCTCACGCCAATGCGTACGGCGAGCGTGCGACGAGATGTCTGTTGGTCGCAGTTACTCACCCGATCGGAAGTCTCGGACGCATATTCGATCGCACTATCCATCTTCGCGGCGGGTCCTCTTATTCGCTCCTGGTCGCGCTGCGCGAGGAAGTTCGATTAGCGGACGATCTGACGCGTTTTGCCGCGGAGGGACTGCTACTGGAGCTGCTGGCGAAAGTCGCTCGCGACAAAATATCGGACAGTGGCCCACCACCGAGGTGGATCAGGATGCTGAAGGGCGAGCTGCACGACCGCTGCCGCGAGCCGATAACCCTTGCCGATGTCGGTGCGATAGCCGGTGTGCATCCAGCGTACGCGTCACGCGTGTTCCGACGGCACTACGGTTGTACGCCGATCGAATTCGTGCGGCGCTGTCGCATCGACTGGGCGACAATTGCGCTGTGCGAAACTGACCAGTCCATCTCCTCTATCAGTGCACGCGCCGGCTTCTCGGATCAGAGTCACTTCACCAGAGCGTTCACGCGGCTGACGGGACGCACGCCCAATAGCCTTCGCCAGGATCGGTAGCCGGAAAGGAGAAGCGCGGCGGAATAAGTCCGTTTCGTTCCAGAGTGATTCAGGACGGGCAAGACAAAGAGCGCGCATCCATCTAGTATCAAGCTCGTCCTCAAAACCAGAGTCATGGCTGCTTCTGTTCGCGCCACACTGCTCGGCGTCCTCGCCTTTGTTCTCTCCCATTGTCTCGGCGCGCAGACGCCGCGCGAGTTGCGCGCCGGCGTCGCATTCGATACGACATTAGCGGCGGCATCGCCGCACGATTACGCGTTGCGACTGACAAAGGGCGAGTCCGTTGATCTCGTCGTCGATCAGCGCGGCGTCGATGTGATCGTCGAAGTGCGTGATCCACGCGATTCTGTTTCTTCGTTCGACAGCCCCAACGGTCGAAACGGTCCTGAGCCGGTGGAGATCATCGCCGATCAGAGCGGTGTTTACTCGCTTCGCGTTCGCGCATTCGACACGCGTGAACCGACTGGCAAATACCATCTGCAAGTCAATTCCTGGCGCAGTCCAGGGGTAACCACGGCGTTGTTGCGGGGTCGAGAGCAGGCGCGCGACTCCGCCACGCGTTGGCTGGCGGCGCGGAGTGCACCGATACCTGCAACCGGCGTCGTCCCAAGTGTTCGTGCGCTCGCACCGCTCGACTCCGTAGCTGCTCGCGCCCGCGTAATTGGACTCGGCGAAGCGACGCACGGCAGCAGAGAGTTCAACGACTTCCGACTCTCGGCGACGCGTCGTCTCATCGAGCGCAACGGTTATCGCCTGCTGGCAATCGAGGCCAGCGAAGCGCGGCTCGGCGTGCTGAATAAGTACGTGCGGGGAGAGATCGGCGCCGGTCCACTTGTAACGCGTGCGCTCGAAGCGGGCTGGATTGGTCGCCGAGCACAGCGAGAGCTGCTGCCGTGGCTGCGTCGATGGAACGCAGCGCATCCGAATGACGAAGTCTTGCTGCTGGGTGTCGATCCGCAGGACAACGAGATCGCGCGCGATTCGTTGACGGCGTTTTTGTCGCGCGCATATGGCGCCGATTTTCTGACGAAGCTGGCGCCGATGTTTCGCGAATTTGCCGCCGCCAATTCGCAGACACTTGTGTTCGGGAACTCCGACATTAGCCCGTCGAGCCGCGCTGCCAGTATCGAGC
>CADDZN010000073.1 GCA_902812375.1 bacterium
GGCTTTTCTACTCGCGCCGCATCGGTCGGCCACCGCAGGGAGCAGGTCTCGCGTTCGCGGCCGGACCTTACGCGGACGTGCCCGAGAACACCGAGATCCTTGGCGCCGCGAAACTGACCGGGCGCACCGCCAGCGGCTACACCGTCGGAATGCTCGACGCGGTTACGCGCCGAGAGACCGCGGAAGTCGAGACCGATGCCAGTGAGCGCATCAGTCAGCCCGTCGAGCCGCTCGCCAACAACCTCATCGCTCGCGCAAAGCGCGACCTGCGCGGCGGCAACATCGTCCTCGGCGGGCTCGTGACTTCGGTGGATCGGCGTCTCGATGATCCCGGACTCAAATCACTGCTGCCGAACTCCGCGCGCACGCTCGGGACTGACGCGGATTTCTATTGGCTCAACCACGCGTATCATCTCTACACTGCCGTCAGCGCGTCGCGCGTTACCGGCGACTCGCTCGCCATCGCGCGGCTCGAGCAATCGCCCGCGCGCTACTTTCAGCGTCCCGATCGCAGGGTTTCGGGCGGACTCTTTTCGAATGGTTACAACACCGCGGCCACATCCCTCGCGGGATACGGCGCCATCACCCGGTTGTCCAAGCAGAGTGGAAAGTGGCAAGGTGACCTGAACGCCGCGGCGATCAGTCCGGGTTTCGAGACCAACGATCTCGGCTTCCTTCGGATCGCCGACTGGCGATGGGTCAACGGGACATTCGGTCCGGTATTCACGAAGCCCACTCGCTTCTATCGAAACGCGCAGATGCTCTTGGGCGCCGAGAAGCAATGGAATTACGATGGCGACGCGACGGGCGCCGATGCGACGGCATTCGTGGAGTCGCAGCTTCTCAATTATTGGCAGGTCGTATTGCTTGCGTCGCATTCCTTCGAGGCTATCTCTGACCGCCTGACGCGCGGCGGCCCCGACGTCAGGACGCCCGCGGCGAATGTCGCGCTCGCGCAAGTCTCGACTGATCCGCGCAGACATATCGTGCTCAACACCACGATCTCCGCGAGCGCCACCGAGGACGGGGGCAGCAATTCATCCGTGGATCTCTCGGCGAGCATTCGGCCCGCGCCCAACGTGCAGCTCACCCTCGGGCCGGGCTACTCGCACTCGACCACCATGTCACAGTATGTCACAGAGATCGCCGACCCTACGGCAGCCACGTTTTACGGTAGTCGCTATGTGTTCGCGCATCTCCAGCAGAAGCAGCTGTACATGACGGTGCGCGGAGCGGTGACGTTCACTCCATCGCTGTCGCTCGACGTGTTCGCGCAACCGCTCATCGCGAGCGGCGACTATACCGAATTCGAGGAGTACGCCGCGCCACGCCAACAGCGTAAGCTTGTCTACGGCAAGGACGTCGGTACAGTGACTACAAGTGGCGCAGCCGGGAGCCTCCAATACACTATCGACCCAGATGGCCCCGGCCCCGCGTCGGCATTCACGCTGGACAATCCAAACTTCAATTTCCGCAGTCTGCGGGGGACGGGCGTTCTCCGCTGGGAATGGCGTCCGGGCTCGACGGCCTACCTCGTGTGGACGCAGACGCGCAGCGATGTGGCACCGCTCGGCGATCTGTCGTTCAGCCGAGATCGGAGCGCTCTGTTCGCTGCTCCGGCGGATAACATCTTCGTGCTAAAGATCAGTTACTGGTTCGGCATGTAGCTCGTAGACACGCGGAGAGCGTGGAAGATGCGGCCGTAGCGGACAACCCTGCGCGCTTCGCCCATCGCGGCAAGCGCCTGCCACAGGATGATCTGGTTTGCGGTTAGCACAGGCCTGCCAAGTTTTTTCTCCAGTGCTTCGATCGTTCCGACGGCGCGCATACCGTTACCACCAATGAAGACTGCTTGCGCAGCTTTCGGTGTGTGGGCGACCACGACATCGAACACTTCGCGTGGCGCGACTTCACTGAAGAGTCGATTGGGCTGCATCCGATGGCACTCGCGGACGTCGAAGCCAGCTGCTTGCCAATACGTGCGGCCCTGTTCGTTGGCCGTATCGGTCCACCACGGAGGATGTATTAGAGCGATGCGGCGCACACCGAGTTGACGGAGGCAAGCTGTCGCTGCAGTGCACGGAAAGATTATACGTATCCCTTTTGCGCGTTCCTGGAGACGAGCCTGAACAACGCGGTCTGCGTCGGCACCTAGCGCGTAACTGCTGGTCGTGTAACCCAACAGGATTGCATTCGGACGCACCTCAGCGAGACGGTCAACCGCTTCGTCAATATTCGGGGCTTCCACGATGCTCGATCCCGGCCCTCCATTTCGGTGGACGCGCGAGGTATGGATCGACACCCCGCGAGGCGCCATCGCCCACAGCTCTGACTCTGGAGTCGCATCGAAATCAGGAGTCAGAAGCCCGAAGCGAGCGATGGTCCCGGCGCCGTCAGGCTGCCAAGAGACCGATTGCGCGTGCGTTTGGGTTGGCGCCGCGAGGGAAGCCGCGGCTGTACCAAGCGCACTGGACAGGAATTCTCTGCGTCGCCTAGCGTCTTCCCCGGGTGCAGGGCCCTTAAGAAATTGCCGACTCATTTAGTCTTTGCAAGGCGTTCAGCCGAGTCATGGCAGCAGGCATGCAAGGGAACGGGATGACATTGTCAGTCACACTTCCCAGGGCAAATCATGAAAGGCACCATCCTCTACGGACCGCGCGACGTCCGCTTTGAAAATCGCCCCGACCCGGAAATCTCGAAACCGACCGACGCGATCATCCGCATCTCCGCCGCATGCGTGTGCGGATCCGATCTCTGGCCGTATCGCGGCATCGAGCCCGTCAAAAAACCACTGATGATGGGACACGAGTACGTCGGCGTCGTCGAAGAGGTTGGCTCCGCCGTCAAGAACATCAAGAAGGGCGACTTCGTCGTCGGATCGTTCTGCATCTCCGACAACACCTGCGAGATCTGTCGGTCGGGATATCAGTCGCGCTGCGTCAATGGTGAATTCGTGTCGGGGACAATCGGCACCCAGGCCGAGTTCGCGCGCATTCCGTTCGCTGATGGAACTCTGGTCGCGACGTCGGATCGTCCATCCGGCGACTTGATCCCGAGCCTCCTCGCAGCATCCGATGTACTTGGTACCGGTTGGTTCGCCGCGGACGCCGCGTGCGCCGGCCCCGGAAAAACTGTCGCCGTCGTCGGCGATGGCGCCGTCGGACTACTCGGCGTTCTCTCCGCGAAGCAGATGGGCGCCGAGCGAATCATCCTCATGAGTCGGCACGAAGACCGGCAGAAACTTGGTCGCGAATTCGGCGCGACTGACATCGTCACCGAGCGCGGCGACGAAGCCGTCGCTCAGATCAAGGAAATGACCAACGGACTCGGCGCACACTCCACAGTGGAGGCGGTCGGTACGCAGGAATCGATGATGCAGGCGATTCACTCAACGCGCGCCGGCGGGTACGTGGGATTCGTCGGGGTTACACATGGCGTGTCGATCCCGGGCAGCGACCTATTTATGTCAGAGGTCCATCTGCTCGGCGGCCCCGCACCAGTGCGACGTTATCTCCCTGAGCTGATCGACCTGATCGTGAATGGCGAGATCAACCCGGGGAAGGTTTTCGACCAGACGTTGCCGCTGCCGCGGGTGGCGGAGGGTTACAAGGCTATGGACGAGCGGCGGGCGATCAAGACGCTGCTCATGCCCGCATAGGGGCGGCGCCCTGCCGGTGCGAGGAAAATTCACGGAGTCTGGAGCAACCATTTACGAGCGTCCGCTTTTTCTCGGAAAGCCTCCGCCGTCAGGCCCTTACCCTCGAGCGTAGCCTGACCCATTTGCATCATTCCGAATGGGAAGTCATCACGCGCTACCAGGGCCACCCGCTTCGCAAACGCGTCCGCAATGGACAGCGAGGAAATACGCCATTGCTACCATGTCGTCACGAGATCTCTTGTTGAGCGACTTGGAGCGGGTACCGTCGAATAACAAGCCGACGGCGTCGGACACGTTTGGATCGGAGACCTTGAAGCAGGGCTTGCTTGATGTCGTCGGGTGTGTAGACGTCAACCAACCGAAGCACGATGATTTTGTCTGTGAACTCGAACCTGACCACTCAAACTCCACGCGTGGATGCCTGCGCTCTGACTGCTTGCGCCGGGATGCCCGCGCGCTAACTTAGGCAAGTATAGAATGTCGTTCTAGAGCGCGTAGAATATCGTTCTATGCTTACGCAGTCAAGGGGAAACCCGGACAGACGAATGGCGTATCGGCAGACCGCACGCAGCGCGAAAGTGAGGCAGGCCTCACGGGCGAAGCTTCTCGCCTCGGCGAGGAAGCTGTTTGCCTCGCAGGGCTACGAGGCTACGACGATGCAGCAGATCGTTCGCGAAGCCGGCACCTCCATCGGCAACGCCTACTTCTATTTCACGAACAAAGAAGAGCTACTTAAGACGCTGCTCGAAGAGGCGATGCGCGCCGCGTGGGCGAGGGTCGATCCGGTCGTCGAGTCAGTAGAGCCGGGTGCAGCACGGATCGCCGTAGCAGTATACGCGAACTTCATGACGCTCCTCACCACTGAGAGGGACATCGGAGCAGCGGCGGTAAACGGCGCACCCGCTGTCGTCCGCCACCTCGTCCAAATAAGCTGGGACCGCCTGGTCGGTCTTTTCAAAGCCAATTATCCCGAGCGCAAGGAGAAGGAGTTGCTGATGGCGTCAGCGGCGATGGGCGGCGCGAATCGCGCGGCCGTCGAGTTCAGTCTCGCCGGGATCATCAACGTGCCGCCCAAAGAGCTCGGCGAATATTTACTTCGATGGCACCTGCGCGCTCTCGAGCTGCCGCCGCGTCAGATCGACCGAGTGGTGAAGATCGCCGTGGCCGCGTTTAAGAAGTGTTAGTGCTCCAGCCCCCAGCATTCGATAAACGCAAGGTGCGGATGGCGCTGATAATGCATTCCCGCCAGTACCAACTTTGCCGAAAACAATTATGCTGACTACTCGAAAACTCGGCACCCAGGGCCTCACCGTCTCCAGCATCGGACTCGGCCTCATGGGAATGAGTCAATCATATGGATCCCCCGAAGAGCGCGACGACCGCGAGTCCATCGCAACCATTCATCGCGCGATCGAGCTCGGATGCACTTTTCTCGACACCGCCGAAGTCTACGGTCCATACAAGAACGAAGAGCTGCTCGCCCGCGCACTCCGGGAGCTGGGGCCGAATGCGCGCGATCGTGTCACCATCGCAACGAAATTCGGATTCAAGCTCGTGGATGGGAAGAACGTCGGCGTCGACAGCCGCCCTGAAAACGTGCGACGCGCAGCCGAGGGATCCCTGCGACGGTTGAACACGGATCACATCGATCTGTTCTATCAGCACCGGGTCGATAAGACCGTTCCAATCGAAGACACCGTTGGCGCAATGGCCGACCTCGTGCGCGAAGGCAAAGTGCGCTATCTCGGATTGTCGGAGGCGGGAGAGCAGAACATTAGGCGCGCTCATGCCGTGCATCCGATCTCAGCCTTGCAGAGCGAGTACTCGCTGTGGGAACGCAATCTCGAGCCGCGCATCATTCCGACCCTCCGCGAGCTCGGCATCGGCCTCGTCCCGTTCAGCCCGCTCGGCAAAGGATTTCTCACTGGGAAGATCGACGAGCAGACGAAATTCGACAGCACCGATTTCCGCAGCAGCATCCCGCGCTTCTCGGAGGAGAATCGCAAAAAGAATCTCGACCTCGTGCAGCGCGTGAAACAGCTCGCTGAAAAAAAGGAGGCGACTCCGGCGCAGATCGCGCTCGCGTGGATTCTACAGAAAGGCGACGACTTCGTCCCGATACCCGGCACCAAGCGGCGCAAATACCTCGAGGAGAACCTCGGCGCCGCGGACATAACGCTTACTCAGGAAGAGATGAACACGCTCGACGTCAACTTCTCACCCGGGCAGGTTGCAGGTGAGCGCTATCCGGCACCGCTTCAGGCGATGATCGATCGGTAATTTCTTGTGCGCGGTCTACTCCAATCTGCATTACCTGCTGCGGACTCTCGGGAAGCTCAGATGTTGATCGCAGGTCGCACATCTCCACGCGAAGCTGACGAATTATACAAGCTTGTTAAGGAACTCCTCGGAGACGTACTGAGGTGGCTCGGAAAGAATCACGCGGCATTGTGTCCACCAAACCTGAAGACATAGCACTCGCTTCGATGAGCATCTGCGGGCAGGCTGGTTCTTCCCGAACGGCCTGAGCGCTCAGGATTGTCGCGGCTCCGTTCGCTCGCTGCCGCTGATAGTAGCTGGCTGCCAGAAGCGAAGCGCTACGTAGCCCAGAAAGAGTCCCACACCGTAGACTATCGTGACGCCGAAGGTCTGCGGGTTGGATAACGGGTTCATCACCCGCTCTGTGATCGCGAGCGACAGTTGACGAGGCCTGGTCAGCGTGTCCCAGCTATTCCAACGAAGAAATCGCCCGAGGTAGATACCGAATCCCGACAACAGCACCGCGGCGACCACGAGCAACCAGCCCGCAAGCGGTGAAAACCTTCGCGCGATCACGAACTGCACATCCGCAATGGACGTGTAGCCGAGGAGGAGTCCGGTGCCCGCGCAGGACACCAGGAGCGCGGTGTCGTACCAGAAGGGCATGCCGGAGTGCGTGTTTAGGTGAACGAAGTCGGTGATGATGTACGGAGCGTTGGGAAGAAAAAGAAGCCAAATCACGAACCATGTAACCCGCTCGATGAGCGAGGAATTCTTTCCCATCGCGCGCGCGAAGAGCCAGGCGGCGACAGCCGGAACTGCAGCAAGAAAAAGATTCCAGGCGAGGAAACCGAGCGCGAGCGAGCCCGACCACGCGAAGCGGAAGAGGAGCAAGGCGCCACACCACCCCAGCAGCATGACGAACAGCAGCAATCTGGCGGTGTGTCCACCTCTATAGGCGCCTGGATTCATTCCTATAGAATAGCTAGAGAGCTATATCCGTCATCGCCGCAGCGTTGCAACAGAGTCCTTGGTGCGGGTGACAATACTCTCAGCGAGCTTTCGAACCAGGCTTTGCTTCAGGCCGTCTTCGATTGCCTCCTCGGCGACTGCCTCGAGTGCCGCGGGAATCTGTAATAACAAATTCTGAGCAGAGTCAAGGAGCTGCGAGACCGGGATTCCGTTGTCTTTTGCCACCGCCTCCCAACTTGATCGGTTAATCCGTCGAACGAGGTAGGTTCCCCCGATTTTCATAGCGAGATTTACGCGATGCAGTGCAGGATCGCTGTAGGGTAAGTAACTCGCGATGTCGTAGAAGGGGGCTAGCCGTACTCCTCCAGGACTGTGGAGTAGAGCATAATTCTTCGCGTGCGAATCCGTTGCCGCGATCACCCAGACCAGAACGTTGGCCTCGAGGAAACGCTGAACGTCTTCCTGAGCGTTCCGTGACGTGTCCCTGAGAACGCCTATCGTCGCCTTGATGCCCGGGCCTCCTTCGTTTTCATATTTTCTCGTCGGCATTACCGCGAGCGCCTGACAAACATCTTCCTGGTGAATTCGATAATAGGCTGCTCCGTGTTTGACGCGATCAAATCTCTCGACGACGATGGCTACCTCGTCTTCGAAGCGCATCACGCGAGATCTGACCGCGCCCAGGCCAAGGCGGTTCGCGAGCTCGAGGCAGATATGTTCATTCTCGGCAAACCCCGGGAAGGCGTCAGACGGAGGTTTGAGGATCCGGTTTGTGGGCGTCCGTCCTGTGGGTTTGCCCCATTTGTTGCCTTCACCGAGTAACGCGATTTTTGGCTGAGCGCCCGCGAGGCTGAATTGGCCGACCGTTTGGCGCGTGGTCCCTGGGATCCCTTGGTTGAGTACGGTTCGTAGCTCGTGGGCCACTTCATGCTCGGTCAGCCACGCCACGGTTGGTGTGGATGGAGCTCGCCCTTCCAAGGCACTGGCGCGCTGGGGAGGAGCGAATTGCACTGCTCCCGCGCAGTCGGCACCCAAGTGCGATAGCAGTGCCACCGGGTTTCGTGACGAAACGCCAAAGAGGCGTCCGTAATGATTCAGGGTGCGCTCATTGTCGGGTAAGAGCCCCCACAGAAAAGGTGTGATTGAATCATCTCCATGTTCGACAGCCGTCAGCGGCATGGAGAGGGATAGAGGATATGAATCGACACTCTCACGCCACTCGTTCTTGTAAGCAAAGCGCAGAGTCCCCGACCTTCCTCGGTATATCTCGCCGACGCGAATACCGTTGAGTAGCGCGACCAGGACAAGCTTCTCACTTTTTCGCGGCTGTGGGCTTGCCTTCTCGCTCTTCATGGCCGTTTGCGTCTGGCCTCGTCTACGATTGCATCGATATCGATGGCGTTGACCTTTCCAGCTCGCGCGAGGCGTGTTCGCGCATCCAATTCGACGCCGAGCACGTTGAGTGTGCGCAAAACCAGGGAGAGGTCCGTGGTGCGTTTACCAGCCTCGAGATCGATGATCCATTTTCGACTGGCCCCGACCTGGGCGGCTAATTCGGCTTGCGTAAGCCCCCTCTTGGAGCGGTGATCGCGAACGAGATGCCCGAGCTCCTTTGGATTCCTGACGATCATGATCCTGGTGGTTTGCGATAATGTCACCGGACGGTGACTTACCGAAGATGTTACTGATCGGTGACATTTGTCAATAGGTAACCGTTCGGTGACATTTTGCCTCGAGCCCGGCTCCTGCGCGTTGCAGACGTACCCGCAACGCGTCACATCTTCGTGATCCCCACGCGACCGCGCGCGACTGGCCGAGTCCTGCTCCTCATCGGCGCGCTCTCTCGCTCGCGAATGTCGCGAAGGGCCGGGGCGGCACAAATCGCATCCGCAATCTTGATGCGGTCCTCACGGTTCGCTCCGATGGCTCGACGTCACTGAAGATCGGACAACTTAGTCGACCGGCGCATCGAGTGAGCTGGTGCGCGATTTCCCTCTCCTGGACAACGGTGCGCGCAAAAAATCGAAGAAGTTCGCCCAGCTAGCCCTCGACTCTCAGCGCGACACGCGATAACGCAGATGAACCACACCCGGCGCATCGACCACTCGCGTCTGCTCGAGATGCGGAAGCGACGCCCCAAGGTTGTCGAACAGCCGCGCACCACCGCCGAGGAATCGCGGCGCAATTGAAATGTTGATCTCGTCGACGAGTCCCGCCGCAAGATATTGGTTGATGGTTTCGGCGCCGCCGCTGATCAAGATGTCCTTGCCTGCGGCCGCCTCTTTCGCCTGTCTCAGTGCGGACTCGATTCCGTCCGTAACGAAGTGAAACGTCGTCCCGCCCTGCATTGGGAGCGCGTCGCGCTTGTGGCGTGTTAGCACGAACACCGGCACATGGTAGGGTGGATTGTCGCCCCACCATCCCTTCCAGTCAGGCTTCCACTCACCCGGGCCGGCGAACATGTTGCGGCCCATGACCACCGCGCCGACGTTCTCGAACATCTCCTGCATAACCGCCGAGCTCGCGTTGACGGCGCCGCCCTTCTTGCCGTGCAGCTCCTGGAACGCCGCCAACTGGACCGCCCAGTCGTGCAGCTCCTCGCCGCCAACACCGAGCGGCTCTTTCAAAGTCTGGTTCGGGCCGGCCATGTAGCCGTCGAGGGACATTGTAACGCTGAATTTCACCTTGCTCATTCGTCGTCTCGTGAAGGAATCTCTGCCTGGTATGCTCGGTGGCGTCGCTGAGGTTAGCCCTCGCGCTTCAGCCGCTCCCGTCGCTTGATCTCCCGCTCGCTCGGCGAACCAAGCGCACGGTCGTCAACCTTCACTTTCCCCTCTCGCTCGTAATGCCCGATCATCAATCCATTCGATGTGACGCGCGAGCCGGCAAGCTTGAACGAGTGCGGCGCCGATCCGTCGGCCCATAGTTTTTTCCCGCTGCCAAGGACCACCGGAATCGTGAAGATGCTAATTGCATCTACTAAATCATTGGCGAGCAGCGCGTGCACGAGCTCGGTACTCCCCTGGGTGACGAGGGGTGGACCATCTTCCTGTTTGAGGCGCTTCACTTCGGCGATATCGCGCAAGAGGACTGAGCCTGCCCAGCTCGTATCGACTTCGCCCGAGCGCGAAACCACGTACTTCTTCGCCTCCTTGAATGCCTTCGCGATGCTGCCGTGCGGAGCGTTTTCTTCATAGTAGGGCCAGTAGGCCGCGAAGATCTCGTAGGTCTTGCGGCCGAGCAGGAGGTCGAACTTCTCCTTGAAGAGCCGCCCGATCTCTTCCCCGCTCTCTTTGTCGAAATAGGCCATCGACCAGCCACCGAACTTGAATCCGTTAGTCGGATCTTCGGTCGGCCCACCGGGTGATTGCATGACGCCATCCATGGAAACCTGGGCGCCAACTATAACCTTTCGCATGGTTCACTCTCCTTGTTAACCATACGTCGAACGGCGTTCTTCAAATTCGACATGGTCACAACATAATGCAGGGCCGCATCCACTACTCTCATCGAACCCCTTCCCTGGCAGAACTCCACGCTGCTCAAAGGCGACGGCGCCGACTCCGTCACCAAGCTAAAGAAGGAACATGATAAGACTCTCGTTATCTTCGGCAGCGGCGTGCTCATCCATTCACTGATACGGTGCGAGCTCATCGACGAATTCGCCCTTCAAATCCACCCGATCGCACTCGGCAAAGGCCGTCGTCTGTTCTCCGATGGCAGCTCGTTCACGAACTTCAGTCTCATCGATTCGGTGACGATGCCAACGGGCGTCATCATCGCGACGTACGTCATGAACGCACTCCGGTCGGCGTAGGGACGCTCCAAAGTGAGCGGCACTACCTCCCTTCAACCACCGGCAACACAATTCGCGATGCCGGGTTCGAGCCGCAGTACACGCGCTGCGTTGCCTTGACGAAATCGCTCGCCTTCGCCTGGTAGATACTGGGAACGAATTTCTGCGGGTTACGATCGATCACCGGGAACCACGTCGATTGAACCTGCACCATCAAGCGATGCCCTCTGAGAAAGACGTGATCGCGATCGCGTAGCGGAATCTGCCATTCAAGCGGAATGTTCGGCTGTAAGGGAGATG
>CADDZN010000074.1 GCA_902812375.1 bacterium
GATGGGAACCGATGTATTTGAGGCGGAGATCGCTCTCATGGTGAATGGAGCGGAGCGCCGGGTCCCAACGAGTTGGACGCTGGCGGAGCTCCTTGCATCACTGGGACTCGATCCGCGCGTGGTAGTGGTCGAGCGCAACGGAACGATTTTGCGCGACCGCGAATCGTTCGCGTCGCTCGCTCTCGAGACAGGCGACACGCTGGAGATCGTCCACTTTGTCGGAGGCGGCTGAGATGACTAGCGACCTCGGCGTATTGCCCACTCCCGCCGCGCTCACCGACGCGCACCCGTTCGTTATCGCTGGACGCGAGTTCCGTTCGCGCCTGATGGTTGGCACGGGTAAGTATGCGTCAAATGCCCAGATGATCGACGCCATCGAAGCTTCGGGCGCCGAGGTGGTTACTGTCGCCGTGCGGCGGGTGGATCTCGACCGGTCGAAGGACGAGAGCATTCTCCACCACCTGGACCCTGACAATTTCTTTCTGCTGTCGAATACCGCCGGCTGCTACAACGCTGCCGAAGCAATTCGCTACGCTCGGCTGGCGCGCGCGGCGGGCTTCAACGAGTGGGTAAAGCTCGAGGTGATCGGAGACCAGCAGACGCTTCTGCCAGACACGGCGGGACTGCTCCAGGCGACCAGGACGCTGGTGGAGGAAGGCTTCAAGGTTCTTGCATACACAAACGACGATCTCATCACCGCGCTGAAATTGGAGGATGCCGGTGCGGTGGCTGTGATGCCGCTCGCGTCACCTATCGGCTCGGGACTCGGGATGTTGAACCCGTACGCAATTCGCACGATCAAGCAAAGACTCTCGGTGCCCGTGATCGTCGACGCCGGGGTCGGCACCGCCTCTGATGCGTGCATCGTCATGGAGCAGGGCGTGGATGGGATTCTCATGAACACTGGCATCGCTGCCGCTCAGGATCCGATCCGGATGGCCACGGCAATGAAGAGCGCGGTCGAAGCAGGCAGAAACGCATATCTCGCTGGGCGCATGCCGCGCCGAGAAGTCGCGGTGCCGTCTTCTCCGACAACGGGCATGCTCGGAGACAGATCGTGAACGCTACCGCGGTATCGTCCGGTGCCGTCACTGCAGCGCGAGCTGTGGCGGCTGAGATCTGCGTCGATCTCCGACGCGGAGAATTTCTCGATCAGTCGTTCGATCGGCGCATTGCGCCGCTCGACGCGCGAGACCGCCGCTGGACGCGCGAGCTCGTCTACGGAATGCTGCGTCACCGAGGATGGATCGACGCCGTTCTCTCGGATCGCGTGCGCGGCGGGTTGGCGCGTCTCGATCCCGACGTAATCGATCTCCTCCGACTCGGAGTTTACCAGCTCACCCACATGGGCAGCGTGCCGGCCTACGCCGCCATCGCCCAAACCGTCGAGCTCGCCAAGCGTCGTCATGGACTCGGCGCCAGCAAGCTCGTGAACGCGGTGTTGCGCCGCACTGATCGTGAACGCGATGCGCTACTCACTGCGCCGACGCCATCCGACGCCGTCGAGGCGCTCGCGGTCAAGTATTCCCATCCACGATGGCTGGTCGCGCGCTGGGTCGAGCGTTGGGGAGAACAGGACACCGAGCGGCTCTTGACGCTGAACAACGCCGAAGGCCCAATCGTCCTCCGGCCGTACGGAATCGTGAGAGAGCAGCTCGAGGCGATGCTCGAGGCCGCGGGGGTGCATGTCGCGGACGCGCCGTATGTGAAGGAGAGCATCGCAGTCTCCGGAAGCATCACGCTCACCGAGCTTGGTGCGTTCAAGAAGGGTTTGTTCTTCGTGCAGGATCCGGCGGCTACCCTCGTCACTGAGTACGCATCGGTCCCGTCCGGCGCTACCGTCGCCGACCTCTGCGCGGCGCCGGGCGGAAAATCGCTGGAGCTCTCGCGCTATGCGGGTACGGTCGTCGCCGGCGACAAGTCGATTGCGCGTCTGCAACGGCTGCTCGCGAATATACGCCGTCTCGAGACGACGAACATCTATCCATTCGTCGGCGACGCGCGGAATCCCGCAGTCGGCACCGTTGACGCCGTTCTCATCGACGTTCCCTGCACCGGCACCGGGACCTTCCGCAGACATCCGGACGCGCGCTGGAGACTCAAGGTCTCCGATCTCGCGGTGATGTCGGCGCTGCAGAAGACCATACTCCGCGCCGCCGCGAAAGTAGTGAGGCGCGACGGACTTCTCATCTATAGTACCTGCTCACTCGAGCCCGAGGAGAATGACGCGCAGATCGATGCTTTCCTCGGCGAGAATCAGAACTGGGTTCTGGAGCCGCCACCGGAGGGTGCGGTGTCCGCGGATCTGCTCGACGCGGGTCGCCTCCGGGTGTTGCCGCAGCGCTATGGTACCGATGGCGCATTCGCCGCACGCTTGCGTAGGGTAATCTAGGTGAGCTGGCGCACCTATCCTCGGCGCGCATTCCCATATCTCATAGCGGCTGTAGGCGGGTTTCTCCTCGCGTACGTGCTCGTGTTTTTGTTCGCGTTTCCGGCCGAGGTGATTCCGGATGACGGAATCCTTCCCAACGTAGTGGGTAAATCGTTCGAGGATGCGTCGGCCATCCTTCAGAAAGCCGGCTTTCCCGCACAGCAGGGTCAGACGCGCTTCACCAAGAGCACTCCAGCGAACGTGGTGCTCCAGGAAGATCCACCGGCTGGCAGCAGGCAGAAACGCGGAACTACTGTGGTTCTGGCGCTGAGTGGTGGTCAAAAGAGCGCGGAAGTTCCAGTGACGACGAACATGTCCCAGCAGCAGGCGCGCATCGCGATCGAGAATACCGGACTCACCTTCGGAAACGTGTCGGAGCAGTTATCAGATCAGCCGCGGGGGCTCGTCATCGCATCATCGCCGCCGGCTGGGACAACGGTCGCACTGCCAGGCACTGTAGACGTGGTCCTGAGCAAAGGACCCGCGACAGTGCAGGTCCCTGACCTGTATGGACGCAGCGTTGGCGAAGCGAGATCGATGATCGAGCAGCTCGGGCTGCGCATCGCGGGACTCTCGCGCGACACCAGTTCTCTACAGCCAGAGAATACGGTGATCCGACAATTTCCCGCGGCTGGACAGACCATCGCGGCAGGAGGCCCGGTGAGCCTCACCATCTCGCACTTCCCACCACCGCCGACAATCAGGATCGACACCGGCATTTCCGCTCCGCCGCCGGAAGCTCATTGACTGCACCTGAAGGCGATCAGCCGGTAATTGACCTATGAGCGTTCGTATTGCTCCTTCCATTCTTAGCGCCGATCTCGCTCGGCTCGCAGACGAGATCGCGATGGTCGAGGCCGGAGGCGCCGACTGGATTCACATCGACGTCATGGACGGACGGTTCGTACCGAATCTCACGTTCGGCGCAAAGGTTATTGAGTCGGTGCGAAAGCTCACCAGGCTGCCGCTAGATGTCCATCTCATGGTCGTTGAGCCCGAGAATTACTTCGAGAGCTTTGCGGAGGCCGGCGCGAATGGGATGACCATTCACACCGAGGTGTCGCCGCACCTTCAGCGTCAGTTGAATCGAATTCGTGAGCTGGGGTGCCGGGCAGGCGCCGTCCTGAACCCCTCGACTCCATTGAATGCGGTAAGTGAAGTGATTCCGGATCTCGACCTGCTGCTGATCATGACGGTGAACCCCGGCTTCGGCGGGCAGCAGTTCATCAAAGGCTCCGTCGATAAAGTGCGCCGCGCGAGAGAGATGCTGGCCGAGAACGGAAGCACCGCGTACCTCGAGGTCGACGGTGGAATCGACCGCAGCACGATCAAATCAGTGTGGGAAGCAGGTGCCGATACTTTCGTCGCGGGCAACGCCATCTTTAACGCGAAGGATCCGAAGGCGGAGATCGGCGAGCTGCGCGCGCGCTGCACTATTGAGGTATGACAGGGCGGCAGCAACTCGCGATCGCGTGCGTTGTAATCGGCGTTACCGCTGCTATCGCATACGGCGCGACGCGCTATCTCCGCAAGGAATTGTTCCCCGTCGAGGTCGGCGCAAAGGCGCCTGACTTCAAGGCATACACCCTCGACTCAGTGCCGAAGCAAAAAAGCCTGGCTGATTATCGAGGCAAAGTCCTGATGATTAATGTCTGGGCGACCTGGTGTCTGCCATGCCGCGTCGAGATGCCGAGTATCGAGGCGCTGAACAAGGAATACGCGCCAAAGGGATTGAAGATCGTCGCGGTGAGCATTGATGATCCCGGCACTGATTCGACGATTCGCGCGTTCGTCAAGCAATACGGGCTCACCTTCGAGGTACTCCACGATCCACAGGCGAAGATCTCTGACGCCTACGACATCACCGGGTATCCCGAGACGTTCATAGTCGGCAAGGACGGTGTGATTCGGCGAAAGCTCATGTCGGCGACCAACTGGAATGCTCCCGAAGCGCGTGCGCTCGTCGACAGGTTGCTCGCGGAGCGAACGGAATAAATGATGGACGCGATTGCTGTCGTTCCCGAGCGAGACGTATGACACGCATTCTTGGCATCGAGACATCCTGCGACGAGACTTCCGCCGCCGTGCTCAGCGGGTCAGACGACAACGTTCAGCAGGACTCGCTCGTTATTCTATCGCAGGATGTGCATCGCGTGTTCGGCGGAGTGGTTCCCGAGATCGCATCGCGCGCGCATCTCACCAGCATCGTACCGGTTGTGGAGCGCGCGGTCGAGGAAGCGAAAACCAGTCTCGATGACATTGACGCTATCGCAGTCACACATACACCCGGTTTGGTCGGCGCGCTGCTCGTCGGGGTCAGCTACGGTAAGGCCCTCGCTTTCTCGCGCGACATTCCCCTACTCGGGATTCATCATATGGAAGGCCATCTCTTCGCGGCCGCGCTCGAGCACAAGGATGCGGTCCCACCCTTTACTGCGCTTCTCATCTCTGGAGGCCACACGCTCCTCCTCGATGTCGAAGCCTGGGGCCGCTATCGACTGCTTGGCGCCACGCGCGACGACGCGGCTGGCGAAGCATTCGACAAAGTCGCCAAGCTCCTCGGCCTTCCATATCCAGGCGGGCGGTACGTGGAGCAGCTCGCGCGCGAGGGCGATTCACATCGCTTCCATTTCGGGCGGCCAATGCTCCGCAAAAATGCGGTGCCCGGCGACAAGGACTACTACGATTTCTCCTTCAGCGGACTAAAGACGGCGGTCCTCAATGCTGTGCGCGCCTCCAGGGATCTCGAGTCCGACAAGGCTGACATCGCGCGCGGATTTCAGGATTCACTGATCGAGACGCTCGTCGAGAAAACGCATCGCGCCGCAAATGCCTTCTCTCGCGAGCGTGTCGTGCTTGGCGGGGGCGTCGCCTGCAACCGCACTCTTGCGGACGCCATGCGCGCTCGGCTCGCTCCCGATGGTATCACCGTGTTCACTCCCACTCCTCGCCTCGCCACTGACAATGCGGCGATGATTGCGCGGGCGGGTTTCTTCAGGTTCGAGCGCGGTGAGCGCGCGGGTCTCGACCTCAATGCCTACGCGAGCTGCCCTATCCCCGGGCTGGTCGCTGCCTAGATTCCCATACAAATGAAGACAATTTTTGCATCGATAGTCCATCATCCCCTGTCGTACGACGTCGGCCCGCTCCAGCTCACCGGCTTCGGTCTCGCGGTTCTGATGGCGTTCGTCATCGCGCAGATCATCGCCACGCGCGAGCTCGCGCGTCGCGGACACGACCCTGAGCCAATCGGTGATCTCGTTTTCGCCGCGGTCATTGGCGGATTGCTCGGCGGCAAGATTTATTATGCGATCCTGATGCACGACACCGGAGCGCTCTTCAACAGAGCGGGATTCGTGTTCTGGGGCGGGCTCATCGGCGGGATCCTCGCGTGCTATCTCGTGGTTCGTTACAAGCATCTGAGCTTCACGCGCCTCAGCGATGTCGCGGGGATTGGGATAGCCGCGGCGTACTCCATTGGTCGCACAGGCTGCTGGGCCGTTGGCGATGATTATGGACGCCCATTCAACGGGTTCGGAGCAGTGAGCTTTCCGAATGGCGCCCCGCCATCGACGGTCGCCAACATGACGCAGCTTTTCCACATCCCGGCACCGGCGACCGCCTCCCCAAATCAGGTTCTCTCGGTGTATCCGACACAGCTCTACGAAGTCGTGCTGGGATTCGTGATGTTTCTCATTCTCTGGCGCTACCGAAACCACAAGCATGCCGAGGGATGGCTCTTTGGTCTCTACTGTGTGCTCGCGGGAGTAGAGCGATTCTTCATGGAGTTCGTCCGCGCCAAGGACGACCGATTCGTCATGGGAATTTTTACGTCAGCGCAGATCATCGCGCTCTTGTTCGCCATTGGCGGAGGGGTGTGGATGTACATGCGCAGAAATCCCGGCCCCGACGCTCCGGGCATCTTCGCCGTTCCGCAGCCCGCGTAATCCGCAGTGTAGACGATGCGCAGCTTCAGAATGAACGTCGCTTCGCTGATAGAGTCCGCCCGTGTTGGTGCGGACTCTTTGCGCACGAACACGATGCGGACGACGCTTTCGACGACCGGCGTAGTCATCGGCGTCGCGGCGCTGGTTGCCGCATTTTCGATAACTGATGGCGTCGATCTTTGGGCGCGCGCTCTCATCGCCCGTGAGAGCAGTGTGCAGGATGTATCGATCACACCACGCACCAGCACCGTTGTCGCGGGGCGCACCGTCCCAATCACTGGATATCCGGTTCTCACCGCGGAAGATGCCGTACGCGCGAAGGAAGAAGTTCCCGGTGTCGCGCAGTACGCGCTCACTCTCACCGGCGACGCTCGGGTCGAATACCTGGACCGCCGAGCAATCGCACTGCTCACACTGAGCACCGCCAGCCTCGCCGATTTTACTTCGATAGACGTCCAGGCGGGCAGGTTCTTTACGCCGAGCGAGGTGCTGCATTCCGCGCCGGTAATCGTGCTCGGGCATCGACTTGCTCAGGAGCTAGCAGATGGCCGTGATGCGCTCTGGTTGATCGGTCGCGCAATCAAGGTCAGTGGTCGCCGACGCGAGGTGATCGGTGTGCTTTCACCGCCGCAGGTTGGGCCTGAGCCGGATCTTGCCGCCTTCGCTCCGATTCGCGGCGGGGAATCACTCCTCGAGCCGAGTCGAGATCCCCGCTATCCGACGCTGCGATTGAAGGCGCACAGTATCGAGGCCGTCGATACACTCCGCACCGAAGTCCTCAACTGGCTGGCCGAGCAGTACGGCGCCAAGGTCGAGAAGCTCGATGTCGAGGTCGGCACGCAACGTCTGGAAAACACGCGTCAGGCAATGCTGCTCACCAAGCTGCTGCTTGGATTGCTCTCCGGACTGATTCTCGCGGTCGGCGGCATCGGCATCATGAACGTGCTCCTCGCTGCCGTCGCCGAGCGAACGCGAGAGATTGGAATTCGAAAAGCTGTCGGCGCGCGTGGCGCCGACATTCAGATGCAGTTCCTCGTCGAGTCGGTAACGATCACAGGTGCCGGCAGCGTCATGGGATTCGTCGCCGGAATTTTCCTCGCCCAGGCGGGGACGGCGCTCTTTCGTCTATGGGCGCATGCGCCCATCTACCCGGTGATGCACCTGTCCACTGGGCTTTTTGCTGCCGCTTCTGCCGTTACCGTTGGTTTGATCTTTGGAACTTATCCGGCACGCCGAGCAGCGCAGTTGGCACCCGTTGACGCAATTGCGAGGGAGTAACCGAGCGGAAAGCCGATAAGGTTATTGGCTGCACTCCGGTAATCTGCTCCCAGACACCAGCAATTCCCTGGCGTGGGATCGTTACCGTGACGTTCCCACCGGCTCCAGTCACCTCCGGCTCCAACGTGATCGAACCTTGCTCGTCGAAGCTCGCGATGCTGCATGTCGCGCTCGTAGCATACGGTGGAAGCGGAATGGAGCATCCAGCGCCAGTCGCCGTAATTGCGCTGGTCAGGGTGCCGCCGCTCGAGATCCAGAAATTGTCCTGCCCCGGTTGGCCATAGAGAGCGAAACCGGGTGTGCTCAAGTCCGCGAGCGGGTCAGCGAGATCGAAGCTGAAATCGGTCGTACCCTGGTCCGCCACGATCATGAGTAGACGGTCCGGAGGTAGGCTTGCGGAGTGCGACTGCCAGAAAATTAGTAGCGCCCCAACGTTCAATGGGGTGCAAACCCCGGGTTCAGGTGGGAACGCGGGATCAATGAACACGTTCTCGAAGCACGTGCCATCAGGAAATGCTTCCCTGAGGCCCAGAGCAAACATACTTTGCGACTGACCATTTATCGTAACGTTCGCGCGAGTGAGAAGTGGCTCGAGAACATCCAGCGATCCTGCGAGTGTCGTGGCTCCCGGCGAAGTCCCCGTTTCAAGTCCCTGAATTTGCCCACCGAGGCTCTGAAGCGCTTCCCTTGCGCTGATGTCATTGGGGCCGTTGTCGCTGCACGCCGCAACCGAAAGCAGAATGCACGCGCAGGTTGCCGTCGCACTGAAAATATTCTTCACTGGATCTCCTTATGAGTGATCGTGGATCATTCGCCAGCCCGCAGGCGTGCGTTCCCAAATAGTAGTAAACCAGCCAGTCCGATCAGCCAATCCGCCGCCGCTCAGAATGTACTGACCTGTCGCCAGCGCGTGGTCGGCACCCAGCGGTCGAATCTCGAGATGATCGTAGCTGAGCTGCTGCAGCGGCCGCCCGGATTTCCAGAACCCTTCGCGCATCTGCTGCTCGATCCCACTCGGCCCACGTACAAGCCCGGTGCGTCCCATTGCTGTGGCGGATGGCGCGTAGGCAGACAAATATGCGGAAAGATCTCCGCGATTCCATCCAGCGGCGGTCGTATCGAACACCGCACGAATTGCGGCAGCGTCGGACGCCGGCATCGGTGATGTCGAGGTAGAAGCCATCTGGCTCGTACACGCGCTGGTTAACAGCGTTGCCATAAGCGACGCTAGTCCGCGTAGTCGTCTCATCTACTCTCCGGAACAAGTCTCAGTCTGGTTCCCCAGGGATCGGTCAAAATCCATTCTCCATTTTCCGGTTTCACCTCGTAACCTGCCGCCGCCACGTGCTTCGCCGCTTCGTCCGCATCCTTTCCTGAAGGAACTACTACCTCCCACTCGAGCAACCTTGCATCCGCATCGGTCGCGGGCGGCGCACCCCTGGCCCAGGTATTCGTGCCCAGATGGTGGTGATAGCCACCTGCCGACATGAAGAGCGCGCCGGGGTAGCTCCACACGACTTTGTCGAACCCGAGCGCATCGTGATAAAACGCTTCTGCCTTCGCGATGTCACCAACGTAAAGATGTACGTGGCCGAGCACGGTGCCGGGAGGCATTCCGCTCCATCGCTCACCCCGAGCGCCACGCAGGAGATCCTCTACATCCAAATGCGTCGTTGTCATGTAGAGCTGACGCTCGTCGTAGCGCCACGCATCGCGCGGACGATCCGCATAGACCTCGATGCCGAGTCCATCCGGGTCGGTGAGATAGACGGCCTCACTCACGAAATGATCCGACATTCCCGCGCGCGCACCGATCTCGCCAAGGTGCGCTACGAATCGTCCGAGTGATGCGCGATCCGGCAGAAGAATCGCGAAATGATAAAGGCCGAGCAGTCCTCGCTGCGGAACTGGTCGCGCACTCGACAGCTCGTGTAGATGAACGATCTCGCGATCCTCGCCGCGCGGCCCCAATCGAGCGGCGCGTTCGCTGCGGTCGATGACGCGCATACCGAGCACCTCTTCATAAAAGGCGATCGAGCGGTCCAGATCGGCCACCTGCAAACGCACTCTGCCGAGGTGAGAGGACTCAGGAAGTCGATATTCGCGCGGGCGAATTCCGGTCGCGCGTTCAGTGTCGGTCGTGGTCTGCGTCATCGGCTCCCTCCTCCGCCGCGATCAAGCGGCAAATGCTACGCCTCGGCGCTCTCCGCTCTTCGGCCTGGCCAGAACGTGCGAATCGTCGCGAAGATGAGCAGCACAATCAGAACCCCCTGGGCGGTGAGCGTTTCAACACTCGGGTAGATACCCATCGCCTCGACGTGCGGCCCGCCCGGGATCACAGTGATGTGCATGATGTTCCCCTCCTGGAGCTCGCGCACCCCCTTGCCCATGAAGACGAACGCCATGTAGTACAAGAGGATGCTCGTGACCGTAAAGAACGGACGCATCGGAATGCGGACGCCGTATCGGTAGAAGAGAGTGAAAATCACCGCGAGCGCCACAAAGCCGACGATGATGCCGAGCGTGAGCGGAAGTCCGACATTTGGTCCTTCGCTGAACAGCGCCTGGTAGAACAGCGCTGTTTCCGCACCTTCTCTGTAAACCGCGAGAAACGCCACGAGGGCGAGCGCCTTGCCTCCGCCGTGCTCGAGAGCCGTAGTGACTTTCTCGCGAATGAATTTCTGCCACTTGGCCGCTTCGACCTTCGAGATGAGCCAGTAGCTCACCGAAAACAGAACTACCACCGCAATCAGCATCGTCGCCGCTTCGACTATCTCTCGACTAGCCGGCATCGCGCCGAGCACTGTCTTGAGAACGACGGCCGTAGCGAGACTGGCGACCAGCCCGAGCGCGATCCCCAGCCAGATGGATCGCAGGCGTTCCCTGTGACCCATCTTGATGAGAAAAGCGACGACCGCACCAATCACGAGGATCGCCTCGAATCCTTCCCTGAGGATGATGAGGAAGGATTGGAAGAAGGCTTCCCAGTTCGTCGACGGCTGTTGAGTGAGATCGATGATCGACGGAAGCCCATCCGCAATCGCATCGCGATAGCCCTTTGCGGCAGCGACATCGTTGCGTCGAACAGCACCCTTGAAGTCAGCGAAGTGACGCTCCATCGTCGCGACCAGGCCGGGCTTCTTGGCGCGTGCCGGGGTCTCGAGCGGCTCGAAGGCAATGTACGCATCGAACGCCCGATCCCCCGCTTCCGCCGTTTTTCCATTTCGCGCAAAATCGAGAGCGCTATCCAGGAG
>CADDZN010000075.1 GCA_902812375.1 bacterium
GAGCTCCGCGATTGCCGACTCGGCAATTCCGGTAGTGCGCAAAGTCCCGGACAGGATAGGAGTGGAGGCGCCGCTTGTCCGAGCCTGCATGGCCGGCAATACCTCCTCCGCCAGCATCCCGCGCATCTCACGCGGAACGCCCGGCATCATCGCGACCCAGCGGCCACGCGCGTCCTCCAGCCAGATTCCGGGCGCTGATCCGTGGCGGTTCGTCAGAATAGTTGCGCCCTCCGGAATCTCTGCCTGGCTCCGGTTCGTGGCGGGAAATGCGCTCGCCGGGAACCGCGCGCGCCAACGTCGCTCCAGGTCGGCGGCAATCGATTCGTCGAGCTTCATTTCGCGGCCAAAGATCCCCGCGATTGCTGGCTTGGTGAGGTCGTCGCTCGTCGGCCCCAGTCCGCCGGTCGTGATCACCGCTCCAGTACGCTCGAGCGCCTCAGAGACCGCGTCAGCGATCGCGTTGGCCGCGTCCCCGACCTTGGAATGGCGGACGATCTCGAAGCCAGCCGCCGCCAGTGTTCGGGAGATATGCGCGGCGTTTGTATCCAGGGTGAAGCCAAGGAGCAGCTCGTCACCTATTGTGATCAGCTCGACCTGCCGAGCTGTCAAAAAGCGAATACTCCCGAGTAACGTTTCACGTAGAGGCCAAGCGAATAGAGCGTGAGGACCACCGATGCCACCATCGCCACCGTGCCGACGACTCCATTAAAGTAGGCGAATCCGCGCCAGGCCGCGGTCTGCCAGCTCCGCGCAACAGCCAACGTTGCGGCAAAGAACCAGAAGTAGGCCGATCCCACCCAAAGGGACTGGAAGCCGGTTTTCCATTTTGCCGGGCCTATTGCCGAAATGACGACGCCGCGGCGCGCGGCCGCCTGTCGAAACACCGTCATGACGATCTCGCGCCCTATCACGATCGCTACCACCCACCACGGCAGCCACACGGGACCCAGAGGTGTCAGGAATGGCAGGCGTCCCGCATCGATGCTCTCCGCCCGAGTCGGAATGAGAGGATCACTCGATGGCGCCATCAAGACGAACATTGGAATCAGTGTCGCGAAGAGGAGCAGCTTGTCGGCAAGAGGATCGAGAAGCCGACCGAGATCGGTGATGAGATTTCTCGTTCGCGCGAGCTTGCCGTCGTAATAGTCCGTCACCGCCGCCACGACATAGAGCGTGAACGCGATGAGGCGCACGGTTGGCGAGGCGATGAATGGGAGAGCCGCGATGAATGGCGCGGCGAGAATTCGCCCCGCGGTGATTGTGTTCGGAAGATTCACTGAGGCCCGTCCGCCTCGCTAGGCGAGCGCCTTCAGCACCAGCTTACTCACGGCTTTGAGCGTGTCGAACACGCCGTCTCCGTTGACTGCTACAGCCTCGAAGTACGGAGCCCGCTCGATCCACTCTCCGCCGGGAAGCTGCTCGATCAGATTCTCTCCGGCATGATAAGGGTCGGGAGTCACGCGATGCTTGCTCCCGTCCTCTACCTCCCAGCCGGGATTGAGCGCCGCTTGCAGATCATCGATGGGCGCCGCGTTGGGAAGATCGCGCTTGTTGTACTGGATGACGAACGGCATCTGGGTGAGGTCGTAGCCGTACTCCGACATGTTGTCGTAGAGATTCTGCATGGACTCCAAGTTGGCTTCCATGCGCTCGGCCTGCGAGTCCCCGACGAAGACGATGCCATCTACGTTCTTGAGAATCAGCTTACGACTGGCGTTGTAATAGACCTGGCCAGGAACCGTATACAGGTGGAACCGCGTCTTGAACCCGCGGATCGTACCGAGGTCGACGGGCAGGAAATCGAAGAAGAGGGTACGCTCGGTCTCCGTCGCCAGAGAAATGAGCTTGCCTCGCGTCTCCGGCTTCACTTTGCCATAGACGTGCTCAAGATTTGTGGTCTTTCCGCCAAGCCCGGGACCATAGTAAACGATCTTACAATTGATCTCGCGCGAGGCATAATTGATCATCGACACTTCTAGCTCTTCCTCACCAGTTGAAGAGTTTGTCGATTTCGTCATCCGCGCCCTGGAGCAGACGTCCGGCAGGCGCGGCGCCATTTCGACCGCGCGAGAACACGCGATCTACCAACAGCGTCAACTCTTCGATCTCGTCCTTTACTCTAAGACGAACGAGGCCGACAGTCGTACGTGAATCGAAGATTATCACCAGGAGAAGTCGCCTGGCGATGTCGGCGACGTAGAGCGATTCCTTCTCGCCCTGATGAAACAAGCTCGAAAAATCGTTTTCTCCGACGAGGCGCGCGAGTTGATCGTTCGCACTGTAATCAGCGGCGGTGAGCGTAGCGAAAGTGGTGGTATCCAGCCCCAGAGCTTCGCCTACTGTCGTCACGAGCTGCCCCGACCGGTCGACCAGCAGGGCGCAACGCGAATTGGTAGCTCTCAGAAATCGCTCGAGGGACTCGGTGATTGCGGCGAAGTCGTCCTGCGTAAACGACCAGTTTGCTGCACCGGCGGTCATGGTGCTCCGCTCATAGCGTTGATTCGAGATGCTTCAGCATTCGCGCGCCGCGCCGACGGAGAACTGACCTGGGCTCCCATGCGACGTACTCGCGCAGAATGGTCGCGGTATTGACCGTTGGCCGAGCGCGGAGATAGCCGAGTGCCGCGACTCGGAGGAGTGGGGACTTGCTGAAGAGATTACGCCGGTACTGACGCTGCATCCGGCTCCAGAACAGAGTTCCGGCCGCAACCCCTCCCACAAAGCCGACCGCTACGAAGCCAGCGCGTTGTTTGCTCACGACATCGCTCTGCGTGCGGTGAGCGCTTGCGCTATCGTCACGCCATCGGCGTACTCGAGATCGCCGCCGACTGGCAGGCCGCGCGCAATTCGCGAGACCGTGAGGGGATAGCGCGCCAGCTTACGCTGAACGTAGAGCGCGGTGGTCTCGCCCTCGATGCTCGGATTGGTGGCAATTATCACTTCGCGCACGACTCCTGCCGACACTCGGGTCTCCAACTGTGGAATGGTGAGATCATCCGGTCCGATTCCGTCGAGTGGTGACAGGCGGCCGCCCAGGACGTGATAAACGCCCCGGAACTCGCCGGACCGCTCGATAGCCCCGATATCGGAAGCCTCTTCTACTGCGCAGATGACTCCCTTATCCCTGCGCGCGTCACGGCAAATGGAGCAGAGCTCTTCCTCAGTGAGGTTGAAGCACTGCGGGCATGGGCGCACCTTCTCGGCGAGCGTTTCGAGCGCGGTAGCGAGACGCTTTGATTGCTCCGGCGGCTGCTTCAGAAGGTGATAGGTGAGCCTGAGAGCGGTCTTCCGGCCGATGCCTGGCAGCTTGGAGAGCTCGGTAGCCAGATCGTCAATGGCTCCCACGTTAGAACGGAAGCTTGAAGGGGAGATTCAGCCCGCCGGTGAGCTTTCCCATCTCGCCTTTGGCGAGCTCCGCGGCTTTTTTCTGCACTTCATTCACCGCGACGAGGACGAGGTCCTCTAGCATCTCGACATCCTTCGGATCGGCCACACTCGGATCGATTTTCACTCGCGTGAGCGTGCCCTTTCCATCGGCTTCCACGGTCACCATTCCAGCACCGGCTGTGGCGGTGACTATCTGCTTCTCGAGGTCCGACTGCATTTGCTGCATTCGCGCCTGCATCTGCTGCGCTTGCTCAAAGATCTTGGAAAAATCGGCCATTTGGGTCGTAGTGAATGGGACTAGCGTTCAGTCGAGCAGCTCCAGATCCAGCTCGTCTATGGCGGTGCCAAGAGCGGGGTCTTTCTCCCGAAGCATTCCGATCCGCTCTTCCTTCAGCGCTTCGGGAGTCATCCTGCTCCGTTTCGAATCTTGTGCCGTCGCCTCCATTGCTCGCTTCATCTCGCTTAACTGCGCCTCATTCTGAGGCGCCGCGGCCGACGGTCGGTCCGGCGCAAGCGCGTTGGGCGCGGCAAGCTGAGGCGGATATCCGGGGCGCGTCGCCGGCCTTTGGGCCGTACGCGCAACGGCTGGCTGCGGGGTTGGTGCTCGCACTGCGCCACTCTGTGACTCTGGCCGACTCGGGCTGAACGAGCTTCCGCCCTCGAGACCTCGAAGCAGATCCTCGATCTCGACGGTGCGGTCGAGCAACGCCATTCGGACGAGGAGCATCTCGATGAGAAGCTGCTGCTGTCCGCTTTTTCTGAAGGTGGGCTCGAGTGCGTTGACGGAGGTGATCATGCGCAGCAGATCGCCAGCCGTGAACAGATCCTTTCGCTGTACGAGGGCCTCGGCCGCGGTAGCTGAAACACCCTCGGCCTTTCCATTCAGTACAACCGCCAGCATCGCTCGAAGCATGTCCGCGAAGCCGGTGAGAAATACTCCGAAATCGATTCCGGCGTTCGCGAGCTTGTTCACTGCCCCGAACACATCGCCAGCGCGGTGGCTGGCAATGATATCGAGAATGCCGAGGAATTCGTCTTCGGGCACCAGCCCCAACGCCTCTCGTACTCGCTCGGACGTCACCGTTCCGCCACCGATTGAGATTACCTGGTCTGCAAGGCTCAGAGCGTCGCGCATCGAGCCATCGGCGGCTCGAGCAATGATGGCCAGCGCGTCATCGGACGCCTTCACGCCTTCCTTGTCGAGGATGGTGGCGAGGCGTTGGGTGATATCGCTCAGGCCAATCCGCTTGAGATCGAATCGCTGCAGCCGGCTCAAGACTGGGGCAGCGGTCTGGGCAATTTTCTGCGGCTCGGTGGTCGCGAAAACGAAGACGACGCGCGGCGGCGGTTCCTCGAGAATCTTGAGCAGCGCATTCCACGCTTCGCGCGTGAGCATGTGGGCTTCGTCGACGATGTAAACCTTGTACCGGTCGTCGCCGGATGGCGAATACATCGCTCTTTCTCTGAGCTCGCGTGCGTCGTCGACGCCGCGATTGGACGCCGCATCGATCTCGATGACGTCGAGGCTCGACGAGCCGCTCCAGATCCGCTGGCAGGACGTGCAGTGTCCGCAAGGCTCGCCACTGTCCTGCTTGTTCTCGCAGTTTAGCGCCATCGCGAGTACACGCGCGAGCGTCGTTTTGCCAACGCCACGCGGGCCGCAAAGGAGGTACCCGTGCGCGACTCTTCCTCTGGCGATGGCCCCGCGCAGCGTGTTCGAAACGTGCGACTGGACGGCTACGTCAGCGAAGCTCTTAGGACGGTATTTGCGGGCGAGTGCGAGAGACATTGCGAGGCGGGAGTACCCCAGGCCTGACGGAGCAACGAAAGACACCGCATGCCGCTGCTACCTTCGGGGTCCTGACGGAGTTAGCGGGCTTGCGCCCTCCGGGACCTGGGGCAACAGAAATATAGCATATCTATGGGCTGGTTAACTGCAAAATAAAAACTACCGGCCGAGGGCTCACGGCGTGCCGGCCGGTGGCTCCGCGCTGGCTGTTCCTGCGCGCGCATTGGCAAAGGGGGCACCAGAAAGTAAGGCTAACGCACATGGGTTCTGCGCTAGAATCGTGTCGCACTTTCATAAAATGAGCTTCCCTTTCCCCTTCCACTCCTGAGCACAGAGGGACGGCCCGCGCGTAGCCCGGGGCCGGCACGCCGTGAGCCCCGGCCGGTAGTCATATTTTGACTTGGCAGTTAAAAGAAAGCCCCGCCAGCGAATGGCGGGGCTTTCCCTCTGAGCGCGGGCGGTGCCCTCGCCCGGTAGGTAAGGAGTTACTTCTTCGGCGGATTTACCTTGACCGTCGGCACCTTGATCGTAGCTGAATCCTTTTTCACCTGGACCTTCGGAACCGCGACCTTCGTCGTATCCGTTCCTACGTCAACCGTAGGGGTGTGAATAGTGTCTGTCTGCGTTCCCACCACCGGCTTCTCCACCTGGTACTCTCCGTCGCCGGTCTTCTTGCAAGCCGAGATCGAAACGACGGCCATTGCCGCCGCGACTGCTGCTAACTTGCGCACGAGACGCCCTCCAAAAAGTGTGTTCGCCGGAAGACCCGGCAACATCGCTAAAAATACTCAATCCTCGAACGCCTCGCGCTGCCTTTTTCTGACGCGCCGAAGCTCGTAAACCTGCGCCACTTCGCCGCCGATGATGAAGATCAAGGCGGCATAGTAGACCCAGATTACCACCAATACTAGTGCAGCGACTGTGCCGCTGTAAAACGAGCCCGGATTGAATGAACGTACATAAGCGGAAAAGGCGCGCTTTGCAACTTCGAGCAGCACACTGGTGAATAGTGCCGCGATGAGAGCGGTCTTCCAGCGAATCTTCCGATGCGGCAGGAATTTGTACAAACAAAAGAACATTGTCGCGATGAACGAAAACGCGATCGCCTGGCCAAGATTGTATTCGAGCTGACTCATAAGCTCCTTCCGGAGGCCGAGGTCAGCGAGAATCCCCACCCCGCGGGTCGTCGCGAACGCCAGGTAGGCGCTCAGCGCCGTATAAGCAACGAGGAGAAGACTCGACACCAGTGTCATCTCGATATCGAAAATCTTGCCGGCGATGATTCCCCGATCGGTGTCGATGTCGAAGATGGCAGCCAGCACCGTGCGCAGTGACCCGAAAAGCCTGGTCGAGAACCAGATGAATCCAATCGCGCTGTAGATGCCGAGCGAGCCGCGGCGCTTGATGACTTCGTTGAGAATGCTCGCGGCCGGTCCGGAGTCGCCCGGCGGGTGGGGGGGAAGAAATTTGTCGACGATCGCCAATACTTCGGCGGACGTCGTATCCGGAGTTTGATTCAATAAATAGACGAGACCAGTGGCGAGCAGCAGAAAAAATGGGACGGCGGCGAGCAGGATGTTGAAGGAGATCCCGCCCGCCAGAAAAAACACGTTGTCCTCGCCGCTATTGTCCCAGACTCGCTTCGCGTAATCGCGGAGGAGCCAGCCGAGCCGGGCGGGGAGCCCGCGCTGCGGCACTAGCTGTCTTTGTACGCCGCTTTTCTCTCGGCGATGCGGTCCTTGAGCTCTCCGCGCGATTGACGCGCCGCATTGCGTCCAGCCTCGAATGCGCTCGTAACCTGTCGCTTTTTCGCCTCGACCGCGTCAAAGGTCGCTTCTATTCGCTCCTCGACCGTCGCGCGCACGTCGTTGAATTTGTCGGCGACCGTTCCGCTCACATCCCCGACCAGGTCCTGCGCAGCCTGCTGCGCGCGGCGCGCGCTTCGGGCGATTCCGCGACGCGTCTCTGCACCGCTCTGCGGGGCCAGGAGTAAAGCAAGGCCGGCACCCAACGCGAGTCCCAAGAACAAGGAGCCGACACCTGCCTGTTGCCGCTCGACGACGACGTACGGTCGCTCGACAACGTAGGGATCATCATCATCGTACCAATCGTACTCGTCCATTCGGCTCCTCCGCTGTTAGCGCTTTTTGGATCTCGCGCTCTTGCCCGTCGAGCTCCCACTTTTTGCGAGCGGCGCGTGCTGCTCCTGTTTCGCCGGCGGGTGCGTCCCGTTCGCGGCGCTCGACGACCCGGTCGGCGCGCTGCCGTTCAACAACGATGCAATCTCCGCGCGAACATCCGCGGGCGTCATGCCGACCATCGTCGCGGTGCGCGCGTAATCGCCGTTCGTCGACGCGAACGCGCGAAGAACGAGCTGACGACGTGTCTCGGCGAGCGTCGCACCCGGCGGTACGCTGATCGACGCGGTTGGCTCCGTACCTCGACGCAGGTGGCGCGGCATAATGTCGACTGCTTTGATCTTGTCACCGCGACTCATGATCACGGCCCGTTCGACGGCATTTTTCAGCTCGCGGACATTACCCGGCCAGTTGTACGAAAGGATCCAGTCCCACGCAGAATCGTCGAAGCCCGTAACCGGCTTTCCGTTCTGCGACGCGAAGCGAACGAGAAACTCGTCCGCGAGAAGCTTGATGTCTCCCACCCGCTCGCGCAGCGGCGGCAAAAATAGCTCGACGACGGCAAGCCTGTAGTAGAGGTCTTCCCGCAAATCGTTTTCCAGGAGCGCCTTCTGCAAATCGCGATTGGTTGCGGCGAGAATCCGAATATCCACGGTGATCTCTTTCTTGCCGCCAAGTCGGCGAATGCTTCGCGACTCGATCGCGCGAAGAAGCTTTACCTGAATATCAGGTGGCATCTCGGCCACTTCGTCGAGGAAGATCGTGCCACCATCCGCCATCTCGAACGCGCCGGGCTTTTCGTTGGTCGACCCGGTAAATGCGCCCTTCTCATGACCGAACAGCTCGTTCTCGAGAATGTCCTTGGGAAGTGCGGCGCAGTTGAGCGCGAAGAATGGACCCTTCGCACGCTCACTCTTCGCATGAATAGCGCGCGCGACGAGCTCCTTACCGGTTCCTGATTCGCCGAAAATGAGGACGCTGGCAGTCGATGGCGCCACAGCCTCGATGATCTGATATACACCGCGCATCTCTTCCGATTGGCCGGTGAGCTCGCCGAAATGCGTCAGCCCTTCGAGCTTTGACGACAGCTCGCGATTCTTTTGCTGAACGTTGAATTTTTCGACGGCTTTTGGAATCAGCGCCTTCAGACGGTTCAGTTTGTCGGCAGTGAGCGGCTTCTCGACATAATCGTACGCGCCTTCGCGCATTGCCTGCACGGCGGAGTCGACCGTGGCCTGGCCCGTAACGATGATGCACTCGGTTGGAATGGCGCGGTGCTGCAGCTCCTTCAGGAGCGCCAGACCATCGACCTTCGGCATCTTGAGGTCCGCCAACACCACGCCAAAGCTCTCGGCGCCCAGTTGATCGAGCGCCTTCTGCCCGTCCACTGCAACGGCGACCTCATAGCCCTCGTCGCGCAGGATCGCGCTGAGCCCTTCCGTTATGGAACGGTCATCGTCCGCGATCAGAATTTTCGCCTGCTTCAACTCATTCTTTGGGATGGCCTTTTACCTTCAGAGGAGAGTGATAATATAACCCGACCGTCGCGCTGCTCGACTCCGACCCCCGCGAGCTCTCCGAAGCGTTTGATAGCAGACACAAGAGAGTCAGCCTGGTCGCCGTAAATCATTAGCTCCAATCGGTTTCCACCGCTACCAGTGGTGATGGCTCGTAGTGTCCCCGCAGCCTGGGCCGACAGCACGCAACCCATAAACGCAAACAGACCTTCGGTAATGGCGTTTGCGACTCCAACCTGCGAAGCAGCATTGTCAGCGAAGGTAAGCAGATCCTTCCCGCCTTCAACCCGCGCCAACCTGCTGCGAACGACTTCTACATTTACCGCGATACCGTTCAACGCGTTCCGGATTTCGTGACCGGCACCGCGGGTGATCTCTCGGACCAGTCCAAGAGCTTCGGCTGAGGCGCGTGTTGGGTCCTCAGTCACTCAGATCCGCATCGTCGGGCGCCGCTTCGACTACGGCCAGGTCCGGATGCGGCTGTGGCTTGTGCTGTTCGACAGGCTTCACGAACCGATCGACCATCTCCCGCGTGTTCACGACGGCTAGCTGAGTGAAAAGAAAGCTGAACTTCGCCTCATACTCCTTCGCCAGCGCGGCCTTGCTTTCGGCTGGAAGATCCCAGAATCTTTTCTTGAAGTGGCCGAGCGCCTTTTTGCGCGTTTTGTAGAAGAACTGCTCGTCGGTATCGGTTGGCTTTCGCTCGTCCTTTGCGTTCTTCCGTAGCCACTCGTAAATCTCGTCGCGCAGCGCGTCCGGGATGTTGTCGTACAACATCGTCTGGAAATTCGTCGCGAGATGGATTTCCGCCGTCTCGGTCCGCGGGAAATGGTGGAACGCGCTATCGGGCAGAGTCGACGCCCCATGCTGCACCGCGCCCGCAAGCCCGTATTTCTCCCTCGCGACCTTCGACAATCGGGCGAGCGTATCGAAGTCGATTTTCACATCGGCGATACTTCCGTCCGGCAAAACTACGCCACCGTGCGTAGTGCCCGACTGGACGCTGATCTTGGCCAGTCCCTCTGTCCCCGGCGAACGACGCTTGAGAGTCGTGTTGAAGCCGTCCATGAACGTCTCGAGCTCTTCGACCGTGGAATTCTCCGTGCCGACTTCGCCGATCTCGCCACCCACGGAGATGTTGACTCCCTTGGGCTGAAGGCTCCTGACCGTGAGAGCAATCTCGACGCACTGCTCGAAATTCGTGCGCTGCTGCTCCTTGAGCGTCGGCTTCGACAAATCCACCAGAGTCGATGTGTCTACGTCGATGTTGTAAAAGCCGGCCGCGATCGCTTCACGCGCGAGCTGCTTCACGCCGTTCACTTCGGTAACGGGGTCTACCGCGAACTTTTTCGCGTTCACCTGGAAGTGGTCGCCCTGAATGAACACCGGCCCGCGGAATCCCTCGCGCATTGCGGCAGCAAGCATTACGGCGACGTATTCAGCGGGACGCTGGTCGGTGTATGCGATCTCGGAGCGGGCGATCTCCAGTATGAGAGCGCCGACCTTGAGGCGCACGGCCGATCGGAACAATGCACGCGCGGTATCGTAGGCCATCCCGCGTATGTTCATTGCCGGCACCGTGAACCCGCTGACCTCGCCCCTGCCGCGTGCGAGGTACAGGTCGTGGATAGACGCGACCTGTACACCAATTGATTGGCCGATCTCCCAGATCAGCCAGCGGGCGTCGTCGCGTTCGTCCTGCTCCCCGAACACGGCGGTGTAGGCAAGCTTGTCCATCGCCGGTGATGCGATCGCTGATTCGTCGTGGACGGTCACTCGACCGTCGAGGACGGTCACGGATTTGTTGAATGGATGGTCAGACATGTCAGGTCAGAAAGTCGTTTGGGTCTTGCGCCGTCGCAAGGGTTGCTGGTGATAGCCGCGATGATCAGACGCTCCAGCGCGGGTCGCTCTTCGGAAGTGATTCCCACTCTTTTTTGGCGGCGTCCGCGCCGGGCCGCCCTAACAATGCATAAGCAAATTGTTTTCCCAGCTCAACGCCTGGCTGATTGAACGCATCTATTCCATAGAGC
>CADDZN010000076.1 GCA_902812375.1 bacterium
GGTCTACTCGGGCCAGTTAGACTACACAGCGCAAGCGGTGCTCGAGGAGATGGACCCGTCCGCGTTTACCGTTACCGATGAAGCGATTGCCTGGCGCGAGTTCACTGTTGACGTCAATCAAATCATGGCTCTGAGATCCGAGTTCGCAATTTCATTTGGCTCGTGCTCCTTCCGCGAGCCTGTCGACGAGCTCGCGGCAGTTTCCCGCTCTTTGCTGGCTCACCAGCGTTGAACGCGACGCACGATCCGTCGCTGACGTCCTGGGTAGCGTCAGCGAACGCGCCCGACTCCGATTTTCCAATCCAGAACCTCCCGTTCGGCGTTTTCTCGCGGAAGGGTGAGACCGAGCGACGCGTTGGCGTCGCAATCGGCGACCAGATAGTAGATGTTGGTGAGTCGTTGAGCGCAAATCTCTGGACCGGAAAAGCTCGAGATGTGGCGCGGTTCTGCGATCGGCCGAGCATGAAGGAGCTGATGCAGGCGCCACGCGAAGCGTTGTCCGAGTTTCGCGCGCGACTGAGCGAGTTGCTGTCCGGCACGCCGGGAGATGAATCCACGATCAATCCTCTTCCACCAGGCGCGCTCGTTCCCATGGCCGAAGCTGAGATGCGCCCACCCGTCGAGATCGGCGATTACACCGACTTCTATGCATCGATTTATCACGCGACGAACGTCGGCAAGCTGTTCCGACCGGACAACCCGCTTCTGCCCAACTATAAGTACTTGCCGATCGGCTACCACGGTCGCGCGTCGTCGATCGTTCTAAGCGGGGCGGATATTCGAAGGCCGCTCGGACAGACGCAAACGGACGGGACAGCAGCGCCTTCTTTTGGCCCGACCCAGATGCTCGACTACGAGGCGGAGATCGGATTCTTCGTTGGCGCCGGCAACGAGCTCGGAGAACCCGTTCCGATACAGGAAGCGGAAGATCACATCTTCGGCGTGTGCCTCGTCAACGACTGGTCAGCGCGGGACATCCAGTCGTGGGAGTATCAGCCGCTCGGTCCATTCGTCGCCAAAAATTTTGCGACGACCATCTCCCCCTGGGTCGTGACTTGGGAAGCGCTGGAGCCATATCGGGTTCCCGCCTTCTTTCGGCCGCCGGGTGATCCGGCTCCACTCCCGTATCTCTCGTCGGAAGAGGACAAAAACGCGGGCGGGATCGAGCTCACCATTGAGGTTTACATCAGGTCGATGCTGATGCGCGAAGGCCACATGCGTCCCTCGCGGCTCAGCGCGTCGTCGCTCGCAGACATCTACTGGACACCTGCGCAGATGCTCACGCATCACACGAGCAACGGCTGCAACCTCCGGACGGGCGACCTTTTCGCCAGCGGCACCGTCTCCGGTCCAGACCCTGGGTCACAGGGATCCCTGCTCGAGCTAACTCGTCGCGGCGCCGAACCCGTGGTTCTACCGACTGGAGAGGAGCGGAGATTCCTTCTCGACGGCGACGAGATCATAATCCGTGGTCACCTCGAGCGTGAAGGGGCCGCGCGCATTGGCCTCGGCGAATGCTCTGGCCTCATAGTGGCATCTTCCGCGCGATAAACTCGATCAACTGATGTCAGCTAACAAAAGGGCACTCGGGCCGCTCTATGTGGTCCGAAACTCCCGCATCCACGGTCGCGGCGTATTTGCCGCGCGTTATATCCGGAAAGGGACCAGAATTCTGGAGTACAAGGGCGAGCGAATCGATAACGACGAAGCGGATCGTCGCTACGATGACACGAAAATGAAGCGTCATCACACCTTTCTGTTCACCCTCGATGCAAAAACGGTTATCGACGGGGCACCGGAGGTGGGTGGCGGAGACGCGAGCTTCATCAACCATTCCTGCGACCCCAATTGCGAAGCGGTCATTACCGATCGAAAGATTTTCATCCACGCGTTGCGGGGAATCGAGCCCGGGACCGAGCTCGCATACGACTACCAGTACGAGCGCACCGGGAAGAACGACGCAGCGCTGGAAAAGTTCTACGTTTGCCGGTGCGGGTCGGCCAATTGCCGGGGGACGATCATGAAACCAGCAAAAAAGAAGAAACGGCGGAGGCGCTAGCGGGTACTGGACTTGGCACGCGCCCGGCTTTTATTCAACCCTGAACTCAAATTGGAGCATCTGAATGCGTCTCGTCTATCGCGCGCTCGTACTGACTTTTGCGCTCGCGACCTCAGCGGCGGCACAAACGTCCGCGGTACCGATCCAAACCAAGCCACTCGACCCGGTCAACATGGACCGGTCCGTATCTGCTTGCACGAATTTCTACCAGTTCGCGAATGGTGGCTGGGTGAAGACCCATCCAATTCCGCCTGCTTATTCCACCTGGGGCAGCTTCAACGAGCTCCAGGAGAATAACCAGAGTCATCTGCTCGCCATTCTCCGCAATGCAGCCGCAAATGGAAACACCAAGGCGAATGCCGACCTGAAAAAGCTGGCCGTCTACTACTCGAGCTGCATGGATTCCGCCGCGGCCGAGCGTGCAGGGGCGCAGCCAATTATGCCAGAGCTGTCGCGGATAGCTGGTCTCCACGACCGTGCGGCGGTCGAAAACGAAGTCGCCCGACTGCACTCGATGGGCATCTCCGCGCTGTTCGGGTTTGGAGCGCAACAGGACGCCAAGAACAGCACGGAGGTGATCGCCGGCATCAGGCAGGGCGGTCTCTCTCTTCCAGACCGCGATTACTATCTGAATACCGATAAGCGGTACGTCGACATCCGCGCCAAATATCAGGACCACGTGGCGAAGATGTTCCAGTTGGCCGGTGAGAGCGCGGCGCAGGCGGCCGCGGATGCGCAGCGTGTCGTCGCCATCGAAACCGCTCTCGCAAAGCCTGCCAAGACGCGGGTCGAGCTGCGCGATCCGAATGCGAATTATCACAAGATGACGGCCGCGGAGCTCAAGCAGCTCGCGCCAGGCTTTAATTGGCCAGGCGTGTTCTCGGGTGAAGGCAGGGCAGACATCTCGACGATCAATGTTCAGAACCCGGTCTTCCTGAAATCCGTCGACAGCTTACTGACCTCGGCTCCGCTCGATGATCTCAAGGCGTATTTGCGCTGGCACGTAATCGATGCTGCCGCTCCTAACCTGAGCTCCGCGTTCGTCAACGAGGACTTCCGCTTCGGGAGCACGCTGAGTGGAGCGAAGGAGCTCCTGCCGCGCGACAAGCGGTGCGCCCGCGCGACTGATTCCGGGCTGCGCGATGCTCTGGGTCAGGCGTATGTCAGTCAGTACTTCACGCCTTCCGCCAAGCAGCGTGCGCTGGAGATGGTGCGCAACCTCGAGTCGGTCTTTCACGATCGCATCCAGACACTTGGCTGGATGAGCGACACCACCAAGGCGCAGGCGGAAGCAAAGCTTGCCGCGTTCACCAACAAGATCGGCTATCCCGACAAATGGCGCGACTACTCGACCCTCGAAATCCGTCCGGGCCCGTTCGTGAACAACGTGCTGGCAGTTCAGGAGTACGAGCGTCGTCGGAGCATGTCGAAGATAGGGCAGCCTGTGGACCGGACCGAGTGGGGGATGACCCCGCCAACGGTCAACGCTTATTACAGCCCGACGATGAACGAAATCGTGTTCCCGGCCGGAATTCTCCAGCCGCCGTTCTTCGATCCGAACGCGGACGACGCCGTGAATTATGGCGGCATGGGTGCTGTGATCGGGCACGAGATGACGCACGGATTCGACGACCAGGGGGCGCAGTTCGATGCTCAGGGCAATCTCCGCAACTGGTGGTCGGCCGCTGATCTCGAGAAGTTCAAGCGCGGCACCGGGCTGGTTGCGTCGCAGTACGATGCGTACACTGTGCTCGACAGTGTGCACGTGAACGGTAAGCTCACGCTCGGCGAGAACCTCGCCGATCTCGGCGGCTTGTCGGTCGCGTACGCTGCGCTGGAGAAGGCCCTCGCCGAGAAAGGCCGTCCGCCGCTCATCGATGGCTTCACGCCGGAACAGCGCTTTTTCCTGGCCTGGGCTCAGATCTGGAGAGGCAACACCACTCCGGAAGCAGCGCGCCTTCGCATCAATACCGATCCGCATTCTCCGGGAGAGTGGAGAACCAACGGTCCACTGTCGAATCTGCCGCAGTTTGCCGCCGCATTTGGCTGCAAGCCAGGAGATCCGATGGTGCGTCCGGACTCAGTGCGTCCGGTGATCTGGTAGCAGTTACGACTTTTGGATGAAGGGGCACCGGCTCAGCCGGCGCCCCTTCGTTTTTCCGTAGTGGGTGAGTGGCGCCCGCTTCGACTCCGTCACTAAGTTGGAGAGATGACTGTCCGCAGCTTCTTCTACAGAGAGACGGAAGGAATTCGCGTTACTGTGCGGCCCGTTTATCTGCGAGATCATTCGGAGCCATCGCAAAGTCACTACGTCTTCGCCTATTTCGTTCGCATAGAGAATGTGGGGACGCTGGCCGCGCAGCTTCTTACTCGCCGCTGGCTGATCCACGATTCAGTCGGAGATGGCGTGGACACCGAAGTCATCGGTGAGGGTGTAGTTGGGGAACAGCCAACCATAATGCCCGGCGGCGTGCACGAATATCAGAGCTTCTGCATCCTGAAATCCGGCGAAGGATGGATGGAGGGCCATTACGGTCTCCTTCGCCAGGACGGAACCTCGTTCGAGGCTGCCATTCCGCGATTCATACTCAGCGCGAGCGAATCCACGAGTCTGCCATCGTAAATCGCGCACGACAGTTGCTTTCTAGACCGGCGTGAGCCGCATTTACGACATATCGGTCCCGATCCGCACCGGCGGACTTGTGTACCCGGGAAACCCCGAGATCGAGGTAACACTTCAGCAGGCAGTCGCAAAGGGCGCTGGAGCGAACGTTTCGTTCGTCCGATTCGGCTCGCACACCGGCACGCATGCGGACGCTGCCAGGCACTTTTTCGACGACGGCCAGAGCGTCGACCAGATCCCACTCAACAGACTGATCGGGCCTGCCATTCTTCTCAGTTTCCCCGACGACGTGCGAGCAATCGGAGCCGAGCATCTTCGGAAACACGAGCTGACCGAACACACCCGCGTGCTCTTGCGCACGAGAAATTCAGCTCTTCTTTCGCAGAAGGAATTTGTAAAGGACTACACCTACCTCGCGCCCGACGGTGCGCAGTACCTCGTCGACAAGGGCGTAGAGCTGGTTGGCATCGACTATCTCTCGATCGAGCAGTTCCATTCGGGACACCACAACACCCACAAGATTCTTCTCGGGAAGTCTGTCGTGATTCTAGAGGGTCTCGATCTGTCGGCGGTGGGGCCCGGCGAGTACGAGCTTATCTGTCTGCCTCTCCGAATCGAAGGCTGCGATGGGGCGCCGGCACGGGCGGTACTAATCGAGTGACGGACATCCGGCACATTTTCTTCGACATCGGCGGCGTGCTCGGCACCAATGGTTGGGATCGCGAGCAGCGGCAGCATGCTGTCGAGCGTTTCCACCTCGACGCCGAAGATTTCCAGTGCAGGCATGAGGAAACCGTGGGTGCGCTCGAAGAAGGTCTGCTCTCACTCGCCGAATATCTCGATATCACGATTTTTTACGAGCCGCGGGATTTCTCGAAGCAGGCCGTCATTGACTTCATGTTTGCCCAGAGTGTCGCCGATCAGGATGTCATCGAGATCGCGCGAGACTTGACCGGATACCCGAATTACACGCTCATGACGCTCAACAACGAGTCGGACGAGCTCAATCGCTACCGCATCGAAAAATTCGGGATATCGGAAATCTTCGAGGCATTTTTGTCGTCGTGTTGGCTCGGGGTACGCAAGCCGACTCAGAAATTCTATGAGCGCGCGCTGGGCATAGCGCAGGCGGATCCGCGCGCGTCGCTGTTCATAGATGACCGGCGGCAAAACCTTGGTCCCGCGAAAGCTCTCGGGATGAGCGTCATTCTCTTTACATCTGCGACCCAACTCCGCTCCGAACTGGAGCGCGTTCTCGATCTCGAACTCTCTGGAGCATAACGATGCGCTTGGCGATGATTGGCCTCGGCCGAATGGGCGGGAACATGTCGGAGCGATTGATGAAGGGCGGGCACCAGGTCGTCGTCTACGACCGAAGCGCGGACGCGATCGCACACTACGTGTCACTTGGCGCTACCGCGGCGAACGGGCCGGGGGAGATCACGGCCAAGCTCCAGGCTCCACGCGTGGTCTGGATCATGGTTCCGGCAGGGAAGCCTGTCGATGATACCATCGCTTCGCTCCTTCCCGGACTATCAAAGGGCGACGTGATAATCGACGGCGGAAATTCAAACTTCCATGACTCGATGCGACGGGCCGCCGAGCTTCAATCGAAAGGCATCAACTTCGTCGATTCGGGGACGAGCGGCGGAATCTGGGGACTCGAGAACGGATATTGTTTGATGATTGGCGCGTCGCCGGAGGCGTTCAAGCTGTGCGAGCCGATCTTCAAAACCCTGGCGCCGCCGGACGGGTACGCCCATATGGGTCCACCGGGTTCCGGACACTACGTGAAGATGATTCACAACGGCATCGAGTACGGCGCACTTCAGGCATACGCGGAAGGGTATGAGATTCTGCACGCCTCGAAGGAGTTCAAGCTCGATCTGCACAAGATCGCGGCGGTTTGGAACCACGGCAGCGTCGTGCGCTCGTGGTTGAACGAGCTGGCCGAGCTCGCGTTCGAGAAAGACGCCGATTTGGCCGATCTGCGCGGATACGTCGAAGATTCGGGCGAAGGCCGGTGGACAGTGCAGGAGGCCATAGATCTCAACGTTCCCGCTCCGGTGATTACGCTTTCGCTGCTCGCGCGCCTTCGCTCCCGACAGCCCGATTCATTCTCCGCCAAAGTCATTGCCGCGTTGCGCAACGAATTTGGTGGCCACGCGGTAAAAAAATCATGAAGACACCTCGCGCCGTTCCACTCGCTCGCGCTCCTCGCCCTCGTGGAAGCAGGGACAAGGCCGATCCATGCACCATGGTGATTTTCGGCGGTGCCGGCGATCTGACAAGACGCAAATTGATCCCAGCCATTTACTACCTGGCCGAGCAGAAGCTCCTCCCGGACAATTTTGCGCTGCTCGCGGTGGCGCGCGACAAGAACACCGACGAAGGCTATCGCGGTCTCATGCGGGAGGCGATGGACAAATCAGACGAGATCCATCGAGTAGACGACTGCGTTTGGCAGTGGCTGTGTGAGAGGACGTTCTACGCGAGCGGCGATTTCACCAGGAACGATGCCTATGCGGCAATCACGCAGCGACTCGACGAGATCGAGTCGCATTCGGCCAAGGAAGACCGCAATCGTCTCTTTTACCTCGCGATTCCGCCCAGCGTGTTCGAGACGACGCTCAAGCATCTGTGCGAGAGCAAGTTGGCGAGGCGAACTCACGGATACGAGGAGCGTCCCTGGACGCGCGTCGTCATCGAAAAGCCATTTGGCCGGGATCTTCAATCTGCCCGCAACCTGAACAGACTCGTCCTCGACGAATTCGGCGAGCATCAGATCTATCGCATCGATCACTATCTGGGGAAAGAGAGTGTTCAGAACATTCTCGTGTTCCGATTCGCCAACTCGATCTTCGAGCCGCTCTGGAATCGCAACTACATCTCGCACGTGCAGATCACCGCCGCCGAATCCGTCGGTATCGAAGGAAGAGGCAAGTACTACGAGGAAGCCGGCGTTCTCCGCGACATGTTCCAGAATCATCTGCTCCAGCTTCTCACCCTCGCCGCGATGGAACCGCCGAGCTCTTTCACGGCCGACGCGGTGCGCGACGAGAAGGTGAAGGTGCTCCACTCCGTGCGACCACTCGTTCAGGATGGTAAGCCGGCGGTGGTGCGCGCTCAGTACACTGACGGAACTGTCGACGGGAAATCCGTTCCGGGATACAGCAAGGAGCCGGACGTCTCTCCGACGTCGAGGACTCCGACTTATGCGGCAATGCGGATCTCGATCGACAATTGGCGCTGGACCGGCGTTCCGTTCTATCTGCGCTCTGGCAAGAGGATGGAGCGACGCGTCTCGCAGATCTCGGTGCAGTTCAAGTCTCCACCATTTCTACTCTTCGGGCAGAAAGCCGTCGAAGAAATGGCGCCCAGCCTTTTAACGATGCGCGTGCAGCCGGATGAAGGCATCTCGTTGCGATTCCAGGTGAAAACGCCGGGAGCGATGCACGAGCTGACGCCTGGTCTCGAGATAACGCCAGTGGACATGGACTTCACCTACGCCGAAGCGTTTGGGAATGAAGCGCACCCAGCGTATGAGACGCTCCTGCTCGACTGCATGATCGGTGATCCGACGCTTTTCACGCGCAGCGACGAGGTGGAGATGGCCTGGGAGATCATCGATCCGGTGCTCGATTACTGGGACAAGCATCCCGACACCGAGCTGCCGACTTACCCGGCCGGCAGTTGGGGACCGAAGGAAGCGGACGAGCTACTCGACGGAGAACACACACGTTGGCAATAGCTCCGATGATGCTCCCGATGATGCTCCCGATGATGCTCCCAATGATCGCGCTCATCGTGTCGTCGAGCGCGTGCCAGGATGCTCGGCCCCCGCGCGCCGATTCGGCGGTCATGGTGAGAGACACGACCCACCACGTGTTATCCGCCGAAGACCGGAATCTCGTGCTGCGTGCCCGCGAGCTCGATCGCGCCGACAGTCTCGAGCAGGCGCGCGCCGCATATGAGGACGCGGCGAAGAAGATTCCCGCGGTTGCCGACTGGCTTTATCTGCGCGCGGCTGGCGTAACATCTGACAGCGCGGCACGCGCGGCGTATTTCGCGAAGGTTCGGACCTCCGTCGCGCGCGATCGCGTGCGGTGGACTGATGCGATAGCCCGTGAGCGCACACACGATATTCCCGGCGCCATTCGCGTTTACTCCGCACTCGGCGCCCGTCTTGACGCACTGCGACTCAGGGTGTCGCCGCCAAGTGACGACGCGACCAGGAACGCGGCGCGCGGCGATTTGCTCGCGTTCATTTCACGATCAAATAATTCCGGCGATACGAGGGATGCGATCGCTCTCTTCGACAAGGTATTTCCAGCAACTACACCGGCCGAAGAGCTCGCCATAGCCCGCGCGGCAGGAAAGGCGGGAGTGCCGGAGCGCGCGGCGACGGCTTACGGCAAGGCTCTCAATGCGGGGCTCGGGGATGTCAACGACACCTACGCGTATGGTTCCGTGCTTTATCGCCTTCGCCGCTACGAGGATGCGGCTGCCCAGTTCGCAAAGGTTACGCAGCCGTCCGCACTGGCGGCGGGCGCGCAGTATCAACGCGCGCGTGCGCAGATCGCGCTGGGTAATACGGCGGCCGGCCGGTCGACGTTACGAAACATTACCACAGCGTTCCCCAGGGATACGAGCGCTGCGTCTGCCATGCTCCTTCTTGCCGACCTCGCAACTGATGAAAATCGGGATCAGGACGCCCGCGAGGCTTTGCTCGCTCTGCTAAAGCGTTTTCCCACGGGGAGACAGGCAACGAGCGCTCGTTTCAGGGCGGGCATGATCTCGTACATTCAGGGCGACCGGCGAGGTGCGGTGGCGGAGTTCGATTCGTTGGTGGCCCGCGACTCCAACGGCACAGAGGCGCTCGCCGCGGCGTACTGGGCCGGCCGATCGTACGCGGCTCTCGGTGACAAGGCAAAGAGCAGGGCGCGCTGGCAATGGGTAGTGAAGGACGAGCCACTCAGCTACTACGCTGTGATGTCGGCGAAGCGCCTCGATACCACAGTCGTGGCTCCGGACCGGTCACCGTCGACGACGCCGCACGTGCCCGCCGTCGACAGCGCGTCGGAACGTGTCGCGGCACTCAAGGATCTCGGGATGGAGGTCGAGGCGGGATTCGAGAACGACAAGTTGTTTCGCGATGCGCTGGCGAATCCGTCCCGCCTCGTCGCAACCGCCGTCGCGCTGGCGGGAAGCGATCAGGCGTCGCGCTCGATCACGCTGGGAAAGCGCGCACTGGATGACCTTGGTCGGACACCAACCAATTACCGTCTGTATTTCCCGGTTCTGGAACGCGAGACGATAATCTCCAGCTCACGAGAGAACGGACTCGACCCGGTGCTTGTCGCCGCTCTCATTCGGCAGGAGTCGAATTTCAATCCCGTCGCAACATCCCCCGCGGGGGCGAGGGGTCTGATGCAACTGATGCCCGATGTTGGACGCGGACTCGCGACGAGCAAAGGAATCGGCTCGTGGAGCCCCGACATGCTCTACGACCCAGCGCTCAACATCCGACTTGGGACCAGCCACTTGAGCACCTTGATGCACAAATACCCGGAAGTCGTCAAAGCGCTCGCCGCCTACAACGCTGGTGAGTCGAGGGTCGAGAAATGGTCGACTAAAACGGGTGCTGGAGATCCGGAGGTTTTCACGGAAAGAATTCCGTTCGTTGAAACCCGCGATTACGTGCGAATCATCCTCAGGAATAGAGCGTACTACCAGGCATTGTATGCGTGGTGAGCTCGTTCCGTCATCTAGCTACTAACACCAAAGATCTCTGGCCACTAACACCAAAGATTTCTGGCCACTAACACCAAAGATTTCTGGCCACCGAGACGGAAGTTTCATCCGGATGAAGCGGATTACTCGGATGCATCGGATACTGCTCGAGCTCAGCGTGGCGTAGAAGCGCATCTCGCCGGGCCGGGATTTCTTAGGAACAGCCGCTCGGGCTGGCTATGGCGCTCCACACTAGCGTCTCAATGCAAATAACAAAAAGAAAGGAGCCCTGGTGTTAGAGACCAGATCGCCATTGGGATCGATCCGCTAAATCCGTTAAATCCGCTTCATCCGGATGAAACTTCCGTCTCGGTAGCTAGTCGAAGCGGGGCCGTCTCGGTGGCTTCTAACCTTTGGTGTTAGTGG
>CADDZN010000077.1 GCA_902812375.1 bacterium
CTCGGTCTCGGAGCTATCGCACTGTTCACATATGTCGCATCGCTGCTCAGTTTCCCGCTGTGGGCACGGCTCCCCGCAGTTGGAATGACGACGCCCGGCGCGGATCTGCACGGGCTTTCGCATTTGGTGTATTTGCTGCGCCACTCGATCCTGCCGGTGACGCTCCTCGCAGCGATTGGCGGCGCCGGCGTCGCGCGCTACGTGCGCACGAGCGCGCTCGAAGTGCTCGACACGGATTGGATTCGCACTGCGCGCGCGAAGGGAGTTCCGGAGCGCGCAGTGCTTGGCCGTCACCTGATCGCCAACATGCGCGCTCCGTTAGTCACCCTGTTCGCGCTGATGCTCCCCGGAATCGTCGCGGGCTCGGTATTCGTTGAAACCATCTTCGGCTGGCCGGGAATGGGACGATTGATGGTGACGTCGATTATGGCGCGCGACTATCCGGTGGTAATGGGTTGCGCCGCTGTGTACGCGCTGCTGGTGATCGTCGCGAATCTCGTGGCGGAATTGCTGCTGCCGTGGGCCGACCCGCGCCTTCGCGGATGAGACGATGAGAGAATCGCGTGCGGGGCTGCGCGCAGTGAACGCTGGCAGCATTGCCTTGGCGGCGCTCCTGCTTCTTGGCCTCGCGGTGATCCTCGTGCCAGCGCTCGCATCGCGCGATCCCTCGCAAATCAACGACGTGCTCGCGCGCCGTTTGGTCCCACCATTCGGGCGCGACGCGCACGGTACCTTGCATGTGCTCGGCACCGACCGATTCGGACGCGATTTGTTCGTGCGCATGATGCTCGCCGGACGACTGTCGCTGCTCGTCGGCGTGATCGGCGCTGGAGTCTCCGGTCTCGTCGGCACTCTAGTTGGTGCGCTCGCCGGCTGGCGCCGCGGCGCGCTCGATCGCGCGTTGATGGCGCTCGCGGATCTCCTTCTCGCGCTGCCGCGTATAGTGCTGCTCCTCGTCGGTGTTGCTCTCTGGACACCGGGCCTCATGACGATTCTCGTGGTGCTGGTCGCGACCGGATGGATGGGAGTCGCGCGGCTCGTGCGCGCCGAGGTGATCGCGGTGAGCGCGAGGCCATTCGTCGCGGCTGCGACGGCGTTGGGCGCTGCACCGCACCGCGTGCTATTCACGCACGTGCTTCCGAACGCGATCGGGCCCGCACTAGTTGCGACGACGCTCGGCGTCGGCAACGCGATTCTGCTCGAGAGCGGACTGTCGTTCCTCGGGCTCGGCATTCAGCCGCCGGCTCCGAGCTGGGGGAACATGATCGCAGGTGGTCGCGATCTGCTCGTCACTGCGCCGTGGGTCGCGCTGGCGCCGGGGTTAGCGCTGGTCGCGACGGTGCTGGCGACGAGTGTGGTTGGCGACGAGTGGCGCGATTGAACGCCGGGGAGCTAACTAAGAAGCGAGCGCGTTTCTATGCTCCCACAGACGTTGCAACCACTCGCGCACGGTCGCTCGAAGTAAGTCGCTCGAAAAGGTCCCCGCTACCGCTTGACGGAGTTCACGACCTCTAAGCGGTCGGAGCGAATCGGTGTTTGCAAGCCGGCGGACGTCGTCCACTGGTAGCATCGCTACGAGCGCTTCTGCGACAACGCCGGGATTCTGCAGACCATCACGGAGGCGCACGAATCGAACGCGGGATGTTGGCTCACGTTCCGCGAGGAGTACATCCCACCACGGCGGCGCAGCTCGCAGTGCATGCGCGGCGAGGCTCCAACCGACGATGAGCGTTACGCGATCCGCTACCGCGCTATACACCCGAATCTGTTCGGAGAAACGCTGCAGCGTGTCACGGTCGCTCTTGATCTCGATGACTGCCATCGCGTTTGAACGCAATCCGATGTAGTCGGCCCGAACGTATCCGCGCCAGCATTCCACCTCTTCGATGATCATGTCGAATTCAGCAAGCGGACCGGAACCCTCAACCTCTCGCAACGCCTTTCTTATCTCGGTGTCGGAAAGCCCATTCCCATTGTCGAAGGGGCCGAAGGCACCCGCGCCCCTCCCGGTGGAGGTTGTTGGAGCAGCTACCGAGTCTTCCGCCGTACCGAACATATACCGAAGATGATCGTCCGGCCCGTGTGGTGGAAGGCCGGGGACTTGACTGAGCGAAGTCAATGTTCCATATTTGGGAACAGTCAACCGAACAACTCCCATGCGCTTAGTCGGTGCAATCCGCCTGGCCGAGTTCGCCGGGCGGCACGCCGATGCCAAGCCGGATCTGGAAGCGTGGCGATTGGAAGTGCAGGCGGCAAACTGGTCAACTCCACATGAATTGAAAGCCCGTTACCCAAAGGCAACGCTGATAGGGGCGCGAGACGTGGTCTTCAACATCAGGCATAACCGGTACCGGCTCCATGTCACTGTAGACTATCAGTCAGGCTCGGTTGTCGTGCGACGCATCGGGACGCACGCTGAGCATGACCGCTGGACATTCTAATATGGCACACTCGAACGAACACCCCAAAACTGGAATTCGCGTGATTCGCTCCCGAGCGGACTACGACGAGATGCGTCACGAGCTGGATCGCCTTCTCGATCTCGATCCCGCGAAGGGAACTTCAGACCGAGACCGGCTCGACGTGCTCCTTGTTCTTCTCGCGGACTACGAGGCGCGCGAGGTTCCACCGCCCATGGTTGATCCGGTCGACGCAATTCTCTTCCGCGTCGATCAGCTCGGCCTCAAGCCGCGCGACCTCGAACCCTACCTGGGCGGGCGAAGCCGCGTCTCGGAAATACTCGGCAGAAAGCGTCCTCTGAGCATCGCGATGATTCGCGCTCTGCACGAAGGGTTGGGCATTCCAGCGGAGGCGCTTATCAATCCCGCCGCGCCCCCCGAGGACGATCCAGAGTCGTGGCAGATTCCGTGGGAGCGCTTCCCGTTGCGCGAGATGATCGCACGCGGTTGGCTGCACTCGCCAGGCGTCGGTTCCTGGACTCGCGAAAGTGCTCGTGATCTCCTACAGCCATTCTTCGACCGCGCGGGGAGTCAACTCGCAGCCGCTCCGCTTTACCGTCGATCCGCGCACGTCCGCGCCGCTAAAGGCATGGACGATTTCGCCCTCTCTGCGTGGACGGCACGCGTGCTCCAAGTGGCGCTAAGCCGCCCGCCTGCACGTGTGTTTGATCCGCGACTGCTCGGTCCCGAGCAAATCCGCGGCCTCGTACAACTCAGTCGCTTTGACGATGGGCCTCGTCTTGCGCGGGAGTGGCTTGCTGATCGCGGAATCATCATGGTCATCGAGGCGCATTTGCCGCGTACTCGTGTGGACGGTGCGGCGCTACGCACTGAGAGCGGCGCTCCGATTATTGCGCTGACTCTCCGTTACGACAGACTCGATAACTTCTGGTTCACGCTGCTGCATGAATGCGCTCACGTGGTGCGCCACATCGCAGATGCTGGAGATGCGGTCCACTACTTCGACGATCTGGACGTCGACGATACCGGCGACGCGCGCGAGCGGGAAGCGGATACGTTTGCGCGCGAGAGTCTTGTCCCTTCGGCGCAGTGGCAGGCGAGCGCGGTGGCGTTCGCGCCATCGGTTGACGCGGCAGTCGTGTTGGCCGAGGAAGTCGGGGTAAGCCCCGCCGTCATAGCGGGGCGTGTTCGTCACGAAAAGCGCAACTTCCGTCTCCTCAGTCCGTTGGTCGGTGCGGGAAAAGTTCGCCGCCTTTTCCCTGAGGTGAAATTTGATTGACGCATTTCTCGGCGACATGGCCGCAGACGATTGGCGGACATACACACCCGTCCTCCGTGCGAAGGCGTCTGAGTGGAAGGCGCTCGCTGCGCTCACACCCGGCGTACGCCAAAGAACCGCGCCGATCATTGAATTCGTTCCCGACTGGACGCAACCGGGTGCGAGCACGACCGGTCGCACGCGTCGGGCACCGCAGACTGCCGCCGAGTACGTGCAACGTTTTCTCGATTCCTGTTCCACGGCAACACCACATGCAACACGAAGCTTCGTGTACTTTGGCCTCGCGCCGGAAGATCCTAATTGGTCCAGCATGGACGTGTGGTCCGAATTCGAAGGTCGAGTTCCGGCGCAGACGCGAATCGTGCCCCTTGTGAACCTTCAGGCGGTTGGAAGTTCGGGTGGGCTCGCGCGCGTGACCCGGTCGCGCGGGGAGGTTGGCATAAGACTCACGAGCTCGGACGTCGGACCGACGCTCGCGATTCGCGTTACTGATGCATTGCGGACGCTCGGCGTCGCGGCAACCTCGGCGTATTTGATTTTGGACTTGAAAGACACTCCGGGGTCGGTATCGCACGGGCAGCTCCGTGCGGCAGTGGGGAACGCTGACACGTTTGCATCACTTGTAGTTCTCGCTGGCGTGTTTCCACAGGATCTGACGCACTATCAGCAAGGAATTACATCCGAGCCACGCATCGAATGGCAGACATGGTGGCACGAACATGTCGCAGCCTCGGCCGGTGAGCGCCAGCTTGGTTTCGGCGACTACACCACGCAGTGCGCGCACTACCGGCCGTCGCCGGAGGTACCAGGGAGCGTAAGTCTTCGGTACACCAATGACGATGCGATCCTTGTCTTTCGCGGCCGGCAATCAAATGGAAATTCGGGGCTCGGCCACGAGCAGATGCACGGTCACTGTCGACTACTCGTGGCTCGATCTGATTACGACGGTGCGGCATTTTCTTGGGGGGATCACCGCTTTCATTGCTGGACGAACCCGTCCAACGGAACAGGTAACGCGATGCAGTGGCGGACTGCACCGCTCGTGCATCACATCACGCATGCTGTCGTGCAGCTTCAGGATCAAGTTGGGGCGAGCGCAACTGCGCGTGCTTGGGCTCGCACGCAGATGGCGCCGCGTTGCTCCTGACTTTTCGTCTCGTCGAAAAAAGAATTCACTCTACGAACATTTCGACGAGCTACTGGAGACGCACAAGGACCGTCACTATCTCGTTTGGCGCAGCCTCGAACATCACTGATCTCCCGTTCACGCTAACCGTCCCCTCTGGTGTCTCGTCCAGCCGCGCGCGCACCGACTCGACGATTGTCCGTCCGAACGCCCAAGTCCCCCGCACCGCGACGCCGCGCCGATTTACGCAACGCAACGCGATCCACTCGTCTCGCTGCGCCGGCTTTGCGGAGCTGAAGACGAGTCCATCACCCGACAACTCGATCAAGCCCACTTCACGCGGCTCGAGCATGTTGGAGCGCAGTGTCTCACCCCTGATCGGGAGCAGTACATCGTCAGCGAGCTGCTCTATCCAGTCGCGCACGTCGGACGAGTCCGGACCGTGAAGCGCGACCGCGAACTCGGCCATGAATGGTCCGAGTGATTGTGCAGCAGGCGTATCCGCAGGCCACCCGGCGTGCCCTGGCCGCTCCGGCAAATCGGAACGTGATAGTGCGCCAACCGCGCGAACAAGCGTGACGGCGACGCTCCCATCGTCGTGACTCTCGTATTCGGCGAGTCCATCGGAGAAAATCGTCGCGCCTTCATTGGCAGTGAAGCGCGAGACCCAACGGTGCAGCGGCGCCGACGCAATTACGCGCTCCATTCGCTGCTCATGGTCGCTCAGTTTCAATGGGGTCCGCGCCACGGGGTGAAATGCCGCGTCGGCGATAGTCGCTGCGCCGGCAAGATTTGTTGTGAAACACAGTCGCAGCCGGTGATCGCGCGCGCGGTTCTCGCCTTCAACTCGAATGCGCAGCGCGGGCAGGTTGGCGTCGAGTTGCAGACGTAGCGTGCAGCGTCCACTCCGTCCGACAAAATTCATCGAGAGCTCACCGCGCAGCGGACCGCGATGCACACGCCGCACGCGTCGCAGCCTCCACGATAGAAGCGTTTCACGCAGCGCGGGTGTGTAGAGATCTCCGACATCTCGGCGATCCTCGAACGCGAGGAGATCTCCGATCACGCGTTGGTTGGTGAGATCTTCGAGCCGCACCTCGCCCGCATCGGTCACCACTACACGCGTGAGACCGTTGCTCAGCTCCCGCTCGTGAACATGGACTGGGTTCGGAACATCCACGCGTCCCCCGCGGCGTTGCGCGCGGGTGACTACAGAGTAGCCCCCGATCCGCTCGACCCAGCCGAGCGCGTGAGCCGTGGCGGTGCGGTCGGCGCGAGGGTACGCGCGCGGATCCTCGGTGAGGCCGACGCGCTCGCCGCGCTCGAGGATCTGCAGCGGTACGCCATCAACACCCCACGGTGGAATTCGTCGCGGCAAACCTTTCCGATCTGCAGAACCAGGTCCGACCGCGACGTTTGCCACCGTCGCAGAGAGATGCAGCTCCGCCACTCCTCTACGTGCGCGCGCAACGGGATTTCGCAATACCGCAACCGGACGCCAGGCATCTGGCTCGGCGCGTGCGCGCGCTGTGTCATGGCCGAGAAGTGCGATGAGTGCGTCATCGCGCAGCGCTTCTCCCTGAACGATCGTGGACGACAGTCGCTCATCCAGCGCAGTCGCGACGGCATCGATCGAGGTTCCGCACAGCGTGTCGTGCGGATGTCCGCGCAGAAGCGTTCGCCAGATCGCGGTGAGCAGTGCGCGCGACGAATCATTGCCGCCCTCATGCATCAACGCCAACCACGGCTCGAGGTCGCGCACAAGCAGTCGCTCGGCGATTGCGTTGCGACGCTTCTGCGCGGCGCGCGTAGCGAGCGTCCCTTGCAAGGTCCACGTGTAGCCGTACGAGTCGCGCAATTCGTTTTCGACGACGGGTAATTCTAGGCGGTGCGCTTCGCGAACGATCGTTGCCGCCGCATCGCGCAGTGTGGTTGCGCGTACGACGTCCGGCCGTGCCGCGTTCGCAAATGCGTCGACAGCTTTTTTGTAGTCGAGTTGCCGTGCGTGATGATCCGCGCCATTCAGAAGTAGCGCGACTCCAGTTGTTGCACGCGGACGTATCACCTCTTGCACGCGCGCCCACCGCTCCGCCGCCGCCGTCATCTCCGTCGGAAGCGAGCTGCCGAATTCGTATCCGTCCGGCGGAAGGTGGTACAGGGTTACCTCGGCGCCCGACGGTCCGCGCCAGCGCACCGTATCTCCCCGCGGCCAGCGCGCGCCTCCGTAGCCGCGCCACACCACGACCATGTCGCAGCCGAAGCCGCTCGCGAGCTCCGGCAGGATCGCTGGGTGTCCGAACGAATCAGGACAGTACAGCACAGGAGGCGGTTCGCCGCCGAGTCGACGCACCAGATCGCGCCCGGTGAGCAGGTTTCGCACGAGCGCCTCGGCGCTCGGGATCAGCTCGTCCGGTAGCACGTACCAGGGACCCGCCTCCAGGCGCGCATCGCGCAAGAGGGTACCAAGCGCCGCCGCGCGCTCGGGCCGCACCGCCAGGTAATCCTCGAGCACGATTGCCTGCCCGTCGAGGAGAAAGCTCTCGCCGGCTGGAGGTGGCTCGTCCAGGAGCTCGTCAATCAGCGGAACCAGGCGCTGGCGGAAGTGCGCGGCCGTATGATACCACTCACGATCCCAGTGGGTGTGCGGAATCACGTAGAGCTCGAGAGGCGGCTGAGACATGAAGCAAAATCTGACGACTTACGGCTAGGACAGCCAAGGTTCGACGCCGAACCTAATGCCGCAAACTGAGGGGCCCGTCAGGAGGTTAGGTCGGCCTATTCCCGATATTTCCCGCAGACCCCAGGTTGTTGATCAGGATGACCGAGCACGAACTCGATGATCTGCTCTCCACTCCACGCGCCGAAACAACGGCTGCGCTCGAGGCATGTCCCGGCGACATCATCATCCTTGGTGCCGGAGGCAAGATGGGTCCAACTCTCGCGCGCATGGCCGCGCGGGCGCGCACGGATTCACGCCGAGTGATCGCGGTTTCGCGTTGGTCATCGTTGGCCGCCGAGCGTGCGTTGAATGATGCGGGTGTCGAGACCGTCCGTTGCGATCTGCTCGATTCAGACGCGGTGGGGCACCTTCCTGATGCAGCGAATGTGATTTTCATGGCGGGTCAGAAGTTCGGCACCGCTGAAGCGCCGGCGATGACATGGGCCATCAACACCATCGTGCCCGCGCATTGCGCGGAACGTTATCGCGATTCGCGCATCGTCGCGTTCTCTACGGGAAATGTGTATCCGCTAACGTCCGTCGACCGCCGCGGATCGCGCGAGGATGACGCGCCCGGACCAGTCGGCGAATACGCTGCATCATGTGTTGGACGCGAACGCCTGTTCGAGTTCTACGCCATGCATCATCGCATGCGCGTCGCGATCGTCCGTCTCAACTATGCAATCGCTCTTCGATACGGAGTGCTGGTTGACATTGCACTCAAGGTGAATCGCGGCGAGCCCGTGTCGGTCGAGATGGGTTACGTGAACGTCATCTGGCAGGGCGACGCGAATCGCATCGCGCTCGAGTGCCTTCGACTGGCTTCATCGCCGCCGTTCGTGGTGAACGTCACGGGCGCCGATATTCTCAGTGTGCGCTCCCTCGCCGAGTGGTTCGCTGAACGGTTCGGAAAGCGTGCGCGGTTCGTGGGCACCGAGCGCGCCGATGCGCTGCTCAGCAACACGTCGCGGATGCGGGAGACGTTTGCCGCGCCGGAAGTATCGCTCGATCAGATGCGCGAATGGGTCGCGCAGTGGATCGAGGAGGGTCGACCGCTGCTCGGCAAAGCAACGAAATTCGAGGCGCGCGATGGACGTTTCTAATCCTATTCACCAGCATTTGCGCGAGGGTCAGGTGATTCCCGCGCATCCGCTCGCACTCGATGCTGCGCGCAAGTTGGACGAGCGCCGGCAGCGTGGACTCACCCGCTATTATATAGATGCGGGTGCTGGTGGTGTCGCCGTCGGAGTGCACACCACACAGTTTGCAATTCGCGACCCGTCGATCGGCCTGTACCGCACCGTGCTCGAGCTTGCGGCGAATGAGGCGAGTGCCGCGCGTGGCAACACGTCACGTCCATTCGCGATGATCGCCGGCGTCTGCGGTCATACACAGCAGGCACGAACGGAAGCGGAGCTCGCTGCCTCGCTTGGCTACCACACCGCGTTGTTGAGCCTCGGCGATTGGCGCACGGAAACGGAAGCCGCGATGATCGAGCATTGTCGCGCGGTTGCCGCAATAATTCCACTCTTCGGTTTCTATCTACAGGGGGCGGTTGGCGGACGCGTGTTGTCGTATGATTTCTGGCGGCGGTTTTCGGAAATTCCGAACGTATGGGCGATCAAGATCGCGCCGTTCAACCGCTATCAGACGTTCGATGTCGTTCGCGCCGTCGTGGAAGCGGGCCGAGATGACATCGCTCTATACACGGGCAACGACGACAACATCGTCGCTGATCTTCTGACGCCGTATCCGATTGATGTCGACGGAAAGACTGCGCTACGATGGATCGACGGCGGCCTGCTCGGGCAGTGGGCGGTGTGGACGCGTGGGGCGGTGAAGCTGCTCGAGCGCATCAAGCGCGCGCGCGAATCCGGCTCGATAGACCCGTCACTGCTCTCGTTGGGAGCGGCTCTCACTGATGCGAACGCGGCGGTGTTCGATGCGGCAAACGCTTTTCGTGGATGCATTCCGGGAATTCACGAGGTCCTTCGGCGTAACGGGCTGCTCGATGGAATCTGGTGTCTCGACCCGAATGAGACGTTATCTCCCGGACAGGCCGAGAACATCACGCGCGTGAGCCGGAGCTATCCTGAGCTGACGGACGGAGCGAGCGAGTGAGTTTGTGCGCGTCTCTGACCTACCGTGTGGCAGGTGGTACTGAATCATCGTCAGCAGACCTGTGCGGCGCAGCAGAAAGTCTTCGATCGCTTTCGGGAAGAGTACAACACCGTGCGCCCCCACGAGCGCCTCAATCAGGAAACTCCGGCCTCACAAAGAATCACCGCGCCAATATCCGTCGCGGCGCCTCCCGATCGAGTACCCGGGCCACTTCCTCGTCGAGAAGGTGACCACGGGCGGCACTTTCCGCCTCCAGCACAAGCTCCTCTACATCGCCAACTCGCTCGTCGATCAGCACATAGGCCTGGAGGAAACCGACGATGGAGTCTGGTCCATCTACTTCAATACCGTGCTTCTAGCCACACTCGATGAACGTGACTACATCATCCGATGCTAACAAAAAGTGTTACCCATGTCGCTGGACACTTCTGTTACCTATGATCCCGGCTGCTCATGCGCGAGTGAGTCAGCTTGGACACGCAGCTCTCCTAATCGTAATCGGAGCCCATTCCCCGCCGCCGTAGTCGGTCCATGCGTCGGCTCGACCTCGCATGACGGCTGTATCAAATGGAAACGTTAGCGTCATACCGGTAAAGCCATTAGTCCAATTCACCTCAACGGTGTTTGGGTGAGGGAACCTAAAATACCCCTCTTGATAATGCGGCACCTTGTCCAGACCACGCACGACGTGCCCGATTGGCCGATCGAAGAGACCACGGCCAGTCAGCGTATCGAGCTCAATGAGTCGTGGTAGGCTAGTAGTCTGGCCGCGGTCAACGTGAACCGAATCGGTGAGTTTGAACGTGCCAACTTCCAACTTCCAACAGCCTCGCAACGCGTGCGCTCTGCTGCTCTCCTGCGTTTGCGCGAGCCCGACACCGGGAAACAGAATCAGGCCGATACTAACAAAACGTATTCTCAGGCTGCGCATGTTTGCCTCAGAAGAATCTTCCTATGGCTACCTTGTATCTACGATCTGATTGATTTCACAGATTGAATTTGCAGTGCGTCAGCTCGATCTGCCTAGGGTGCTTTAGTTTAGTCTGGACACCGGGCGTTAGCCGGGGCGGCGCACTGAATCGTTGTCGAGAGCCCGTACA
>CADDZN010000078.1 GCA_902812375.1 bacterium
CTATAAAAGGCGTCTCGCAGTTTTTTCACTGGTTCTGGCAGTCGCGAACGAGGCCTGTGGTCAACGCCCGGCAACGCCGCAACGTGCTGAATTTTGGGGATTTACGGGACCCTGGGAAGACGCGAGTACCGCCAGCGTGAGGGCTCACGGTGGTCAACTGGGGGCGGTGATCAACGGCTGGATCACCATCGACAGCTCGAGCGCTCTGCCGGTGATTCCGTCACCGTATTTGGACACGGTTCGTCCACGCGCCGGGACACCGGCGAGGATGGCCATCGTGACGAGCTGGCACGGAGACGGCTTTCACACCGCGCCGATCCGCAGACTCGCCGGCGATCCGCGCCGGCTCGCAACCGCGGCGGGTTCCATAGCGCGCTATGCCCAGAGGATGCGCTACAACGGCCTGGTCCTCGACTTCGAGTCGTTGCAGGGCTCGGATCTGCCGACGTTGTTAAAAGTGTCCAAGGCCATTGCTGATTCCGCGCACGCGCACCGCGTTCGCACTGTCGCGATGGCAATCCCTGCGACTGACACTGAAGCCTATCCTGCGCGTCCGCTGCTCGGCGTCGTCGATGCCTTGGTTGTGATGCTGTATGACCAGCACTGGGCCGGCTCCGAACCGGGTCCGATTGCCGAGCCGTTGTGGGTCAGAAGCTCGCTCGGGGCTCGCGTCCGAGAGGTTGGACCGTCGCGACTGATTGCGGCGCTCCCAGCTTATGGATATCGCTGGCGGAAAGGGCAGGCGACTGAGTCGATCGGCTACGCGGATGCGGTGCGGATGTCGAACGCTGTTCGCGCCCCGCTTCAGCGTGACCCGACGAGCCAGTTCCTGCACGCGCGCGGTAGAGACGGTTCGGAGATCTGGGTATCTGACGCGGCTTTGTTCGGCACTTTGGTACGCGAATGCCAGGCACTCGGCCTAAATCGATTTGCGATCTGGCGACTGGGGGAGGAAGATCCCGCAATCTGGGGCAGCGTAGTTCGCTAGCGCATTAGCTGGAGACGGATCTTTCTGATCCGTGCGCGTCCTGCTTTGGCATTGAGCGCGCGCAAGATCTGCGGCTCCATCAGCGACAGCTCCGTCATCCACGCGTTCGTCGTCACAGACACGAATAGCGTCCCGTCCGGCGTCACCGAGATCGGCTTCGTCACCGTCGCGATCTGCTTGCCCACCAGCAATTCCCACTCCGGAACTACCTGAGCCGCTTCGACACGCTCCTCGAGCTTGGCCTCGCGAAGAAACGAGCCCACCACGTTAGCGATGGGCTCAGGTTTTCTTTTTTTCTCGTCGGGATCGCGCTTCCTCACGAGCTTCGATCCGCGCCGCGCTCGGCCACAATTCTCAGGCTACTACCTCTATAGATTCGGGTAGATCAACCGCGTTTGTGAAATGACTGAATCCACCGCCAATCCGCAAACCTCATCCGTGAAAGATGGTGCGCGTCGCGTGGCCGCGCTCTACGACATCCACGGAAACCTTCCGGCCCTTGAGGCAGTGCTGGCCGAGTTGGAGTCGAACCCCCCGGAGATCACCGTTCTGGGCGGCGACATGATACTCGGCCCGATGCCGCGCGAAGTGCTGGATCGCCTCATCGACCTTGGACCTCGTGCGCGCTACATCCGCGGCAATTGCGATCGCCTCATCGTCGATGCATTCGACGGCAAACCACTCGGCCGAACGCCGGCCGCTATGCAGGAGAACGTAAAGTGGGTCGCGCGTCAGCTCGACCAACGCCAGCGGGATTTTCTGGCCGAGCTGCCGCTCACACTCACTGTGAACGTCGAGTCGATTGGTTCGGTGCTATTCTGCCACGCTACTCCACGAAGCGATGAAGAGATTTTCACCGTGAGAACGCCAGCCGAGCGCGTTGCACCGATGTTCGGCGACGTTCGAACGGGCATCGCCGTCTGCGGGCACACTCACATGCAGTACGATCGCAAAGTTGGCGACGTGCGCGTCATCAACGCCGGCAGTGTTGGAATGCCATTCGGCGAGCGCGGAGCGCACTGGATTTTATTCCAGCCATCCGTCGAGCTCAAGCGGACGCAGTACGATTTCGAGCGAGCCGCCCAACGTATTTCGAGGACTACTTATCCGCAGGCGGATGTCTTCGCATCGAAGAACGTATTGAATCCGCCGACGGAGGAGGAGATGCTCGCGGTGTTTGAGGGTGCACGGACGTCCTGAACGAGCAGAGGAGGAAACAATGGCTGGAAACCTCGGAGAAACAATGACTGGAAACTTCAGAGGGACAAAGGCTGGAGATGTCGCTGAAGCATACCTGCGCAATATCATCCGCACCTACCGCACGTACAAAGACATGGCCGAGCGCGCGATTGCGCAGGTGCCCTCTGACGAGGTTCTCAACCGCGAGCTCAATGACGACTCGAACAGCATTGCGATCATCGTCAAGCACGTCGCGGGAAATCTCCGCTCGCGCTTTCGCGATTTTCTGATCTCGGACGGTGAGAAGCCGGATCGCAATCGTGATAGCGAGTTCGAGACGGAGCAAGCGATCTCGCGGGATGAGCTGCTGGCACGGTGGAATGCCGGCTGGGAAATCGCACTCGGCTCCATCGAGGCGCTGACTCCGGCCGACCTCGAGCGCACCGTGCGCATTCGTGGTGAGGAGATGCTTGTTGTCGAGGCGCTCAACCGCTCGATCACCCATACTGCTTATCATGTCGGACAGATCGTCTATCTGGCGCGGTATTACGCGTCTCCGAACTGGGAGACGTTGAGCATCCCGCGTGCGCGGCGCGGTGAAGTGCACGCTGGAAAACGCTAGCGAGCCTAGGTCGAGGGCGCGGAGATTTCTTCCAGAGAGTAAGTCGTTGGGTCCTGTTTGTAGAAACGCTGGAGCTGCTCGAACAGCTCCGGATGCTTTTTGCGCAGTGCGCGCGGGCGCTCGAAGAACGCCTCTGTGATTACGGCGAAGAATTCTCCCGGGTTCGTGACGCCGTAATTGTCGATCAGCGTCTCCTCACCCGACCACGTGGCATTTCGCAGCGCATCGAATTCCGCGCTCATTACTCGCGCCCACACCAGATAATCTCCGCGCGTCGCCAGGAGTGGCGTTCCATCGCCGCTGCTGTTCTCGAAATCGAGTTGGTGCGCGAACTCATGCAGCACGAGGTTCCGTCCGTCCGCGGGCGCCGCCGCTCCGTGACGAACCGCATCCCACGCGAGCACGAGTGCGCCGAGTCGGTGGCCGGTGTGACCGAGGCGATCTTCGGCGCCTTCCTCCCAGAATCCGCCGCCGATGTGTCGCTCCTCATTCGCGGTGTAGCCAGAGGGGTAGACGATGATGGAGATGAGCTCCGGGTAGTAATCGATCTCGCGGTGCAGAAGCAGCAGACACGCCTGTCCCGCGATGGTGACGCGGATCTCGTCGGTGATCTCGAGCCCGCCCGCGCCCTCCATGTGTTTCTCGTTGAGAAATACCTGGGTGTGGCCGAGGAGCTCGGCCTGGTCTTCGGGCGTGAGGCGATTGAAGATCGGGAGGTTGCGTTGCAGGATCTCGCGCCAGGCGGACGGCGCTGGTTGAGCCCGGAGTTTCGCGCGGCGACGGGATTTGAAGAGATCGAGCATCATACCTGAAGACTAAGCAATCGTAACTTCGCGCGTTCGCTTTTTGGTCGAGTCAAGCGCGCCCTTGCGCAGTGCGTAAGCGTCAGAGCTTCGCTCTTGCGAGACAGACGTCCGGCAGCCGCTCCGTCGCGCGCATGACATTCGGGTCAGGCGGATCGCGCTGCGGGCCTTTGGTCAAACGCACTCCTACCTGCGTCAGCAGCCCACAGTCCAGTGCGGGGTTCTCCAGTAGCTGCGCGATGACGTGCGGTTCGGTTGCGGTTTTCGCGATGTCCTGGAGCACGTCTTTTGGCGTTGACGGATTTCCAGCCAGCCACATATCAATCCCCGAAATCACACCCGGATTCCGATGGAGATTGCGCAGGATCTCCGGCGGCGTGTGGTGGTGCGCCGCCAGCGCCTGAAAAAAGTAATCCGGATACGTGTGGGTTCTATAAATCCGCGTCAGCGTCTCCGCGCCCGTGCTTGGATTCCGAATTGCCTCGAGTGTCACTCCGACATCTGTCGAGCTCGCAAGCGTATCGAGCAGAGCCGGCGAGATCGAGTCGTGCGGAAGGGCGGCGAGCAGAAACGCGCGATCGTTCATCCGCGTTCGGATCGCGCTATCGAGATATGCTCGTTCTCGTCCTGGATTTTGTTTGAGCTCGGCGTCGATCATCTCGCGGTCGCGCGCCACCTCCGCGGAAAACTCAGCCTGCTTATTGTCGCCGACGCTGCTCTTCGCTCGGGTCTTCGATCCTTCAAGAGTATTGAAAGCGATGACCAGCAGCGCCGCCACAAGTCCCGCCCACGCGCCAATTCTCCGGCCGAGGTCGGTCGACGATCTCCAGCGCCCGAATGCGAGTCCGAGGAATGCCCCCAATCCGCCAATGAATGGAACGCCGAGGTAGCCGATGCCTGCGGTGGAGGATCTCGATTGCTTGATCGCCCAGATCGCTGATGCGATCGCAGCGACTCCGAACACCAGGCTAATGAGGATGCCGCGTGGATCCCTCCTGGCGAGAAGAGTGATTAGGACGATGACATACGCGAGCGGAACACCAACGAGCGCGAGCAGGAACATCAGCTCGACGCGGCGTGCTCAGGCTTCGCGACTCTGATCTTCGCCGCGTGGTGAACCGGAATCGCGACCGACGATGCGATGAAGCATTGCTTATGTGCTTCGTCGTGGAGCTGGAGCGCCCGCGTCTCATCACTGTCCGCCGCGATCGTCACGACTGGTCGCAGGGTGACTTCGTCGAACTTTCCGCTGCCGTCGGGGCGAATCGTCATCGTTCCGCTCGCATCGTCCTCGTAGCCAACGACAGTCACTCCATTGCGCGCGCAAATCGCGAGGTAACTTAGAAGATGGCACGACGAGAGCGCGGCAACGAAGAGATCTTCCGGATTGTAGCGCTCTCCGTTACCGCCGAAGAGACGGTCGGAGCTGCCGGCGAGATCGGGCTTTCCGTCGACCTGAATTCGATAGCTGCGGTCGTAGGTCTTGTAGGTGAAGGGGACACTTTCGTTCGCGCCGTCCCAGATCAGGTGGGATTTGTACTGGTGGGTTTTCATGCTGCTCTCGCGGTTACAGGGGAAAAGTAAGGAGACCGGTAAGACCGGTGAGGAAATCTTTTTTGGGTCGGGCCTTATAGAGCGATGCACTTGAAAAAGCGCAGTCATAAACAGCGTTCTTTCGATCTATCCTCACCTATGCATCCTCGCTGGTCTCACCAATCTCCGAAATCATAACCCTGTATCAGGTAGAGTGGCTAAGCCAGTATCGCCCCTTCTCTGATCCTCAAACGTCTCAGGCTCATCAGGCCGGGTGGGATGTCCGATTCACGCGGCACCGTCAGAATCGTCTGACCCGGGCCGCGAGTCTCCAGCATTCGTAGAATTCGCGACGCGCGGTGGATATCCAGCTCCGCGAATGGATCGTCGAGCAACAGCAGCGGCTCTGCCCCTGCATGATCTCTCAATGTCGCGGCTTCCAGCATACTCAGTGCGATCGCGGCTGTGCGCTGCTGTCCCGCCGAGCCGAACAACCGAATGTCGCGACCATCGAGCGTCAGCTCCAGGTCGTCCCGATGAGGACCCACATGAGTGATGCCGCGACGCATGTCGAGCGGGCGCTTCTCCTCGAACGCCGCGAGCAGAACATCGTGGCGCGCCTCCGATTCCGCGAACGGGCTCACGTACCGCATCTCCGCGCGCTCTTTCTCGCCGATGTCGTTGGTGAGCCGAGTGAATTCACTGGTCCAATCGCTCACCCACTTGGCGCGCGACTCGATGAGAAGCGAGCCGTGCTCTGCCAGCGCTGGCTCCCACACTGAAACTTCCGCGTCGCTCGCACCGCGACGAGATGCGTGACGTAACGCCGCGTTCCGCCGCGCAAGATTGGCGCGGTAATGCTGCAGCGCGTGCAGGTATCTGCGATCCGTCAGTGACAGCAATAAATCCATATACCGTCGCCGTTCGCTCGGCGCACCGACGATCATGTCGAGATCGCGCGGCGAGAACATCACCGATGGGAGATTGCCGAGTGCGTCACTCAGTCTACGCGGTGCGGATCCATCGATCGTGACTTTCTTTTTCTTGGTCGCGCACTCGAACCCGATCGCGATCTCGTGCTCGGCCGGACCGTGCGCGCGGGCCGAGAGGTGGAATCCGGTCGAGTCGAACCGCGTGAGATCCTGATCGCGGGCATCGCGCATCGACCGCAGAATTTCCAGATAATAGATCGCCTCGAGGAGATTGGTTTTGCCGTGTCCGTTGTCGCCGATGACCGCGACGCCCTCGGGAGGCAGGCTCAGATCGACGCGCTCGAGATTGCGAAAGTTCTGAATCGTAATGTTGTCCAGCCGAATGCGCTCGGCCACCGGTGTGTCGTTCGGCTCACGCTGAGCGAGCGTGGCGGGCGCGGTACTCATTTCCCCTTGAAGACAGGCGCGCGCTTCTCCATGAAAGCGCGGGTGCCTTCGCGCATATCTTCCGTTGCGGCGAGCAGCCCAAAGTGATTTGCTTCGAGAATCATCCCTTCCTCGAGCGACATCTGGAGACCTCGATCGATTGCCTCAATGCAGAGTGCGACGGCGAGTGGACCGTTCGCCAGGATGGTCTTCAGCATGTTGCGCGCTTCGGTCATGAGCTGATCGCCTGCGACCACTTTGTTGACGAGCCCGATTCGATACGCATCGGCGGCGTCGATCATTTCCCCGGTGAGGAGAAGTTGGGTTGCGCGTCCCTTTCCGATGAGGCGCGGCAGACGCTGACTTCCGCCGTAGCCGGGTAGGAGGCCAAGCTTGCTCTCCGGCTGACCGAACTTCGCCGCGTCCGATGCGATTCTGATATGGCACGCCATTGCCAGCTCGCAACCGCCGCCGAGTGCGAAGCCATTGACGGCGGCGATGACCGGCTTGGGACAGGTCTCGAACCTGCGGAATACTTCCTGGCCGGCGCGCGCGCGAGCTTTCGCCAGCACTGGAGACTGATTCGACAGCTCGGAGATATCGGCACCAGCGACGAATGCGCGTCCGGCGCCGGTGAGTAATGCGCCACCGATGGAATCGTCCACCCGAATCTGATCGATCGCATTGCCAAGTTCGGCGATCGTCGCATCGTTCAGGGCGTTGAGCTTGTCGGGCCGATTGACCGTCAGAGTGGCGACGCGGTCCGCCACCTCCAGCGTCAGAAATTTGAAGGGCATGGAGATGTTATTGTTGATTGAGATCGCGCGAACAGTGTCGTGGGCGCTGGCCCGGAAAGGCAGTGTCGGCTCGTAAAATCTACCCAGAAAGATCGACCGTGGGCGACAGATAAATGGCCAAGAATTGGATCGTTCGAGAGGGCTCGAAGACGAAGGGCTTCAGCTACATCGGGCCCGGCGGCCGCCCGGTCGCGGACAAGGTTGTGCTCGACCGAATCGACAAGCTCAGGATTCCGCCGGCCTGGCGAGACGTGCACGTCTCGACGAATCCGCGCGCCGCAATTCAGGTGTGGGGCTTCGACACGCGTGGACGAAAGCAGTACAAGTATCACTCGCGCGCCGTCGAGAAGGGCGAGCTGCGCAAATATTATCGCGTTCGGCAGATGGCTCGTGACCTGCCGACGTTGCGCGCTAGAATAATGCGCGATTTTCGGAAACGAGGCCTCTCGAAGGAGAAAGTTTGCGCCGGAATCGTACGTCTCATCTCAAATGGCTTCTTTCGCGTGGGGAGCGAGCGCTACCAGAAGGAGAACAACACCTTCGGCATTACGACGATGCGCAAATCCCACGTGACGATATTAGACGACGTGGTGGAATTCGAGTACAGGGGCAAGCGATCGATCACGCAGCGGAACGTCGTCGTGGGTAAGGATCTGGCGCGATTTATCTCGGAGCTGCTCGAGACGCCCGGTCCACGCCTGTTCAGATATCTCGAGAACGGGAAGTGGCAGAACGTGGATTCAGGAGACGTCAACGCCTACATCGAGAAGATCGCTCACTTTCCCTATACGGCCAAAGATTTTCGCACCTGGGGAGGAACGCTGCGCGCGGCGACCGTTCTGGCGGAGCTGGGGCAGGGAACGAGCGAGACCGAGCGGAAAAAGAACGTCGTCACCGCGGTGAGACTGGTCGCGTCGGAGCTCGGGAACACTCCTACTATCTGCAGGAAGTCGTACGTGCATCCGGTAGTAGTGATGAAATACCTGCGCAGCGGCACGACGATCGAGCTGCCCAAGCGCACCACTCATCAGAGCTCGAACGGAGTTGGACATGCGCCGGAGGAAGAGGCGCTCATTTCGTTTCTCGATGAATACTTCCCGGAGCGGAGGAAGGAGCAGCGGTTCGAGTAGGTCTGGCCTCTAACACGAAAGATTTCTGGCCACGGAGAATGGCCTGCGTCGAATGGCCACCGAGACGGAAGTTTCATCCGGATGAAGCGGATTACTCGGATTAATCGGATACTGCTCGAGCTCAACGTGGCGTAGAAGCGCATCTCGCCAGGGCCGGGATTTCTTAGGAACAGCCGCTCGGTCCAGCTTCTGCCCGCCACACTAGTGTCTCAATGCAAATAACAAAAAGAAAGGAGCCCTGGTGTTATAGACCAGATCGCCATTGGGATCGATCCGCTAAATCCGCTAAATCCGCTTCATCTGGTTCAAACTTCCGTCTCGGTGGCCAGACCTCTTTGGTGTTAGTAGCCAGACGAAGCGATTCCGAGCATGCGTCCAAGCTTTTGCAGTAAGTGCCCTTAGATTGTGCGCTATGAAACACGTCCTCGCCATCGATCAGGGCACTACCGGCACCACCGCTCTCGTCATTTCGGCTGATGGGAAAATCGTCGGGCGTGGGTATCAGGAAATAACTCAGCATTTTCCGCAGCCTGGTTGGGTTGAGCATGACGCCGATGAGATTCTTGAGCGAACGCTCCTCGCTGCGCGCGAGGCCATCGCTGAGAGCAAAGTTCCCCCCGATGTCATCGGCATCACCAATCAGCGCGAGACTGTCGTCGTCTGGCATCGCGACACCGGTAAACCGCTCGCGCGAGCTATCGTCTGGCAGGATCGTCGCACTACCGAGCGATGCGCAGAGCTCAAAAGTCGCACGAGCTGGATCGCCGAGCGTACTGGTTTGCGCCCCGACCCATATTTCTCGGCAACGAAGATCGAGTGGCTGCTCAAGAGACCCGAGATCGCCTTCGTTGCGCGCAATGGTCGGTTACTCATTGGGACCATCGATACCTGGCTCATTTGGAAGCTGACCGGCGGAAAGGTTCACGCGACCGATCCCACCAACGCATCGCGCACGCTTCTGTTCGACATCCAGAAACTGCGGTGGAGCAAAGAGCTGTGCGCGCTCTTTCACGTTCCCTTCGAGGCGCTTCCCGAAGTGCGGCCATCCGCGGGCGATTTTGGTCGCACTGTGACGGCATTTTTCGGACGTTCCATTCCTATCACTGGCGTCGCGGGCGATCAACAGGCCGCGCTGTTCGGTCAGGGTTGCTGTGGTGAGGGGCAGGCGAAAAATACGTACGGCACGGGCGCGTTCCTGCTGCTCAATACTGGTCGGAAGGTTCCGAGGCCAGGCGAAGGTTTGCTCGGGACGGTGGCGTGCGACGAGAGAGGTCAGCCCGCCTATGCGCTGGAAACGTCGATCTTCATTGCCGGCGCGGCGATTCAGTGGCTGCGTGATGGCTTGGGAATTCTGCACAATGCCGCTGAAAGCGAGCGTCTCGCGCGTTCCATCGACTCAAACGACGGCGTCTATTTCGTCCCGGCACTCGTTGGACTCGGCGCTCCGAATTGGGAGCCGAACGCGCGCGGCACTGTTGTTGGCCTGACGAGAGGGACAGGTCGCGCACATTTTGCGCGTGCCGCGCTCGAGGCAATGGCCTACGGCACAGCGGAGATGCTCGCGGTGATGGCGAAACGCGGCAAGGTAAAGTTCGACACGCTCCGCGTCGATGGTGGCGCGTCCGCTAATAACTGGTTACTGCAATTCCAGGCGGACATCCTCGGCATCGCGGTCGAACGGCCCGATATCATCGAGACGACGGCGCTCGGTGCCGCCGGCCTCGCTGGAATTGCCGGCGGAGTGTGGAGCAGTGCGGCCGAATTCATCGGCACGAGACAGTTCGCCCGCTTCACTCCCGAGATGCCGCGCGAGACGGCGAGCGAGTTGGTAAATGGATGGCAACGCGCGGTTCGTGCAGCGCTGTTCTGGGCGCGCGATAAAGGCGAGCCGTCACCAACAACGAAACCGAAGCGAAAGAAAGCGCGAATCCCAACTGGCAACGTGAAAGTGATAGCTCGAAAAAACTCAGGCCGCGGCGGCAAGGGCCAATCGAGATGAGCACATTCTATGGGTTGTGCCTGGCGGTGAATCTGGTCTTCGCGCAGGTAGCTCCGCCGCACCGAGACTCCTGGTTCGGCATCGACAAGCTCAAGCACTTCTTCCTCTCGGCGTTCATCGAGAGCGTGAGCTACAGCGCACTCCAGGCTGCGCGCGTGAATCATTCGGCCGCGCTCGGTGGCGCTGTTGGCGTGACGATGGCGGTTGGCGTTGGTCGGGAGCTGCACGATCGGAGAGTTCCCGGAAATCTCTTCAGTGTTCGGG
>CADDZN010000079.1 GCA_902812375.1 bacterium
TCGACGATCCTGCTCACTAGTGGCAGTGTGCGATTTGCTTCTTCGACGCTGAAGATTTTTTCCATGACTCCTTACACTGGCTTGATTACTGGCTTCGGGTCAAGTGCTTGTGGATTGTCGCGCGGGTCGTCGGAGGGGTGGGGGAGCTTGGCGACACGCTCGCTCATGTGCCCGCAAGCGGGCGCCCGAGCCGCTAAAAACGTTCGCTCACTCCGTTCGCTCACGCGTCTCCTGGTCGCTCGCTGAAGTTGCCGGCGTCCCCCACCCCCTCCGACTCCCCACCGGGCATCTCGCAGCACTTTGACCCGGATCCCGTGCCGTGCGTCCCGTGGATCATCACGTAAGGAATCCTTGCCCCGCGCGAAGTTGAGCCCGCGCGCACTCGAGCTGGTGAGCGGCTCGCGGTCCGCCGCGCACGGACTACGGCCCGCTACGAGGAAATCTGTGCGGCGAGGGCGGTGTGGGTGTCCTCACAGGCGACGTCCAAGGGAGCGACCAAGGAGACGCGCGAGTGAGCGGAGCGAACGAGCGTAGTTAGCGGCTCCGACCAGCGACCGTCGTCGCCGAAGAGGGCACTCACACCGCCCGACCCGCGCAAAGAACCAAAATGCAACGCGACCCGAGCTAGAAGCAGCGAACCGCTCGCGGCTAGCTCTCCGCGCCGGGGTCGAACGGAACGTCGATCTCGAGGCCGTCTCGAGCGATGATCGTCGCCGGGAAAATTGCGCGGGCCTCGCGCTCCAGGTCCGAGGTATCACGAGAGTAGCGCGCGGAGACGTGCGTGAGGATCAACCGCTTCACTCCGGCCTGCGCCGCGACCTCGGCCGCTTCGCGCGCAGTCGAGTGACCAGTCTCGATCGCGCGCGGCGCCTCTTCTTCGGCAAACGTCGCTTCGTGGATGAGAACGTCCGCACCAGTTGCAGCGGTGATCGTTCCTACTGCCGGCCGTGAGTCACCCGTCAGCACGATCCGTCGGCCGGGTCTTGTCGGACCCACGAGCTCCGAAGGATCGATTCTCCGTCCGTCCGGAAGATCCACTGCTTCACCTTTGTGGATCTTCCCCCACAGTGGCCCCTCGGGAATTCCCAACTCGCGCGCCTTGTCGGGATTGAATCTTCCCAATCGAGTCTCTTCCAGGACGTGGTACCCAATCGCGGAGCGATCGCCATGCTCGACGGGAAACGCGACGATAGAGTAGCCGTTTCGCTTTAGCGGAGCTTCCGGCGTCAGCTCGATAACTCTGATCTCGAAGTGTTGCTTGTCGCTACCGAGTGAGATCGCGCGACGCAGCAGCTTCTCGCAGCCTGGCGGTCCATAGAGATTCATCGGATCCGTGCGTCCCTGAAGCGCGAGCGTTCGCAACAATCCGGTGAGGCCGAGCATGTGGTCGGCGTGCATGTGCGTAAAGAAAATGTCGCAAAGAGCGAAGCTTATTCCGTAGCGCATCATCTGCCGCTGGGTGCCTTCACCGCAATCGAACATCAGCGTCTCACCTTCTCGAATTACCGCCAGCGAAGAAACATTGCGCTCGACAGTCGGACGTGAAGCGGAAGTGCCGAGGAAGCGAAGAGTGAGCGACATGCGGGCGTAATATATGGCAGCCAAAACGCCTGCGGGAACGCGGATTGCCACTCTATCACGCATAACACAATCACGCGCATCAGAGGGAGAGATGGCAACGAAAACACGGAAGGCGCCGAGCAAGAGCTCGAGCAACGGCAGCAGCCGAACGCGCATGAATCGGGCGGGCACAAATCGATCAGGTGCGAACCACGCGAGCGGAAGCGTGACAGGAAGACAGCTCCAGAGAGAGCAGTCGCATCCAAGGCCACCGCTGCCGAAGCAGCATCAGGAGAGCCCGGGCATCGAGAAGAAAGTTCACCCTCGCCCACAATACGAGGCGCCAGTTTACAAGGGCTCGGACAGGCTGAAGGGCAAGATCGCGTTGATCTCCGGCGCCGACTCCGGAATCGGGCGCGCGGTCGCCGTGCTGTTCGCGCGAGAGGGCGCCGACGTCGCCATCATGTTCCTTCCCGTAGAGCAGGTTGATGCGAACGAGACGCGGAAAGCGATCGAGGCCGAGGGACGACGTGCCCTGCTTCTGCCGGGAGATGTCACTGACCCGCATTACTGCGAGGACTGCGTTAATCGCACGATCAACGAGCTGGGCGGGCTCGACATCCTCGTCAACAACGCTGCGTTCCAGAAGAACAAGGATTCAATCGAGCAGATCGATTACGAGCAGCTCGAGCGGACGTTCCGCACGAATTTCTTCGGCTACTTCTACATGGCGAAATCGGCGGTCCCGCGCATGAAGAGAGGCGCGTGCATCATCAACACCGGTTCCGTCACAGGTCTCGAGGGCGAGAAGACTCTGCTCGATTACTCCGCGACGAAAGGGGCGATCCACGCATTCACGAAATCACTTGCGCTCAATCTTGTGGACAAGGGAATTCGCGTGAACGCTGTCGCGCCCGGTCCGGTTTGGACTCCGCTCAATCCGCAATCGAAGGAGGATGCGGAGCAGATCACGAAATTTGGACAGGACGTACCGATGGGCCGGCCGGCTCAACCGGAAGAATTGGCGCCTGCGTACGTTTTTTTGGCATCGAATGTGGACTCGAGCTACATCTCGGGAGAAATTCTTCCCGTACTCGGAGGCGGGACTATCGCAGGATGAGAACTTCGGCGATGTGAACCCGCTGCCGCCTTATTGAACGGCCGCGGAATTTCGAGGAATGTTGTTACCCCTCTGCGGCTGGCGCGTCTCATGGAGGTATGTCCAGCGTTATCGTGAAGCTGGGCAAAGAGTTACAGGTCTGAGACGAGAATTTGGGTCTTGACTTCAGGCGCGGATCCGCTACGTTCAGGTTAGAGCGGCCCCGCGTTGTTCCGCGGGGCTTTTGCTTTTTGATCCGGTGCGACGGGTCAGCCCGACTGGTTCGAGGACAGTCCGTCGCGTATTTCGCGGGGCTGTAGCTCAGCTGGGAGAGCGCTGCAATCGCACTGCAGAGGTCAGGGGTTCGATCCCCCTCAGCTCCATTGAAGTTCGCAGCTCGAAAATTGATTAGCTGCCCGCCGCCGCTCGGTAGGACGTAGAGTTCCAATGACGGCGCGCGTGGCACGATTGGGCGGGCGACCGCCAAATAAATTCGCCGCAGACTCCATGGAGTCTGCGGCGTTTCTGTTTTAGATCGGTGCGCTGCGACTGGCTCCTAACACGAAAGAGGTCTAGCCACTAACACCAAGGAGTTCTGGCCACCGAGACGGAAGTTTGAACCGGATGAAGCGGATTACTCGGATTAAGCGGATCAATCCCAATGGCGATCTGGTCTATAACACCAGGGCTCCTTTCTTTTTGTTATTTGCATTGAGAGCTCTCTGTGGCGGGAAGAAGCCTGCCCGAGCGGCTGTTCTTAAGAAAGATCTTAGCTCTGGCGAGATGCTCTCCTACGCCACGTTGAGCCAAAGCAGTATCCGATGCATCCGAAAGATCCGCTTCATCCGGGAGAAACTTCCGTCTCGGTGGCTTCTAATCTTTGGTGTTAGTGGCCAGACCGAGCGATTGTTGTCACACCCACCAGGGATCGTAGCAGTCGTAGTTGTGTTGTCGGCAGATCTTTCCGTCCCGGAACTCGAGCCAGAGCGACATGTGCGCCCTCATCTCGGAGTCAGCGGGCAACGTATCCACTGGCACGGCGAGGTAGCCGCTCCATAGAATCTCGAGGGCAACGGAGTCGCCATCGACGATGGAGTTCAGGATGTCGAACTTCTGCGCTCTGAAGGTCCGCTTGTCCGATCTCGCCGCCTCCAGAACGCCGTCGAGATCGTAGTGAGCGCCGATCGGCTGCAGCCGATTCGGGAAAATCTCCTGTACGATGTCCTTGGTGAAGAACTCCGCGAGCGCGCTCCCCTCGGCGCCGTTTTCAACCGCTTCGAGGTACCGGCGTGCAATTGCGAGATTGTCGGTCGTCGTCATGGTCATGACTTGATCTCGGAACTCGGGTAGCGTGTAGCTGGTGAATGGGCCGGCAAACCCCGCGCCGCCCGTGGGTTCTCTGCCTCGCGAATTTACTGCGGGTGCATGCCTTTCGCTCGAACAATTTTGCCGGGCACGCCCGGCTACTGCAGGATTGCCGAGACGTCCTGCCTCAAGGCGCGAAAGGCGTCGGCATTGAACCGATTGGCCTCGCGCTCCGAAGGTCCCAGAAAATCTCCAACGGCGGTTCCGCTCAGTCGGTTCAGGAATCTCAGAATCCCACTTTCTTCGACGACGAGCGAGAGCCGGCGGTTGAGAAGAGTCTGACCTCCAGGCGTGTCTCGAATCGAGATGCGGATCGGAATCCCGGTTCCCTGAAATGGCCGCCTGAGCGATCCGCGCAGGATCGAGCCGACGGTCGGAGGTAGTGTCCAGTTCGGCTCCTTCGCGAATCTCATGGACCAGCCCCGCTCGTGCGGAGTGTTGATGAACTCGAAGTCGCCGATCATTTGCGTCCAACCGACGGTGAAGACGAGGATTTTCATCGACATGTCGATCTGGATCAGAAGATTCTCGGGCATCGGTCGCACGCTTCCCGTAAGTGGGGCGAAGTGTCCCCCTTTGCTTCGCACGCGGAAGTGCATGTAGTAGTTGGCCGCCCACGCATCGAACCAGTGCGCGCCTGTGTCATCGACGAGCGTGAGTCTGTATTTGCCTTTGCTGATGTACTTGTCGATGTACGCGGCATAGTGGGGCATTGTCGCCTTGATAATCTCGGGCGTGAGCCTGATCGCGAGCTCGTAGGTGGTCGCGCCTTCGCCATCGGTGATGGCATTCAAGGTGTCGATCGTGAACAAGCGACCGAGCGCCGCTACGGTGCGCGGAAAATTTGCGAGGTAGTTCGCGCGAATTGCGGCCGGACTCTTTCCTTCTCCAGCGGCGAGTCCGGCTGCGAGAACATCGGACAGAGTCTTTGCCGGCATGTGGCCCAGCGCGACATCGACGTTGGTGAACCACTCGTAGTCGTTGTTCGTGAGCCGTCTGAGGCGGACGATCTCGCGCGATTCGGCGAGCGCGTCGGGCGCGGTCGTCGACAGCTTTGCATTCACGATGTAGCGATCGATCGAGAAATGGCCCTCATCACCGAAGAGTCTCGCGCTATCGGGCCCAATCGCCAGCCACACTGTCGTGTCGTTGTACACCCCCGACGGGGTGAGTGCGTAGTGGCCGAACTGCGCTCTCGCGTGGATGATCCTCGGCGGCCGCTCGATGTTGGTGAAGCGGGATCCCACTGAGTAAAAGAATTCTTCCGCGTTCTGCCGAGCCATTAGGAGATTCGGGCCGAATGCGGGACCGACCTCGCGGCAGGCACTTAGCGCGGAAAGCCCGAGGAACGTCAGGAATCGAACGCAGGAGGATTTCACCCGCGAAAGTTCGACGCGGCGCCTTGGGTAGGGAAGGGACGGGTCACGATGAGGTGCGGGGGCTGTCACTGGCGCCCTCTATGTAAACGATTACATATTTACGCCGTTGCACCAGGCATCGGCCAGTAACCCCAGGGGATAATGGTCACGATCAAGGACGTCGCCCGTGAAGCAAAGGTGTCCGTCGCCACTGTCTCGAGAGTGCTCAACGACAGTGGGCCGGTGAGCGACGATACGAGGCGCCTCATTAGCGAGGTCGCTCACAGGATGCGGTACGTCCCGCACAGCGGTGCCCGCAGTCTCATCACGAGCAAGACCCAAACGCTCGGCGTACTTCTGCCGGATCTGTACGGCGAGTTCTTCTCGGAAGTGATCCGTGGTATGGACAACACGGCGCAGCGCAACGGATTCCACCTCTTGATCTCGCGATCGTACGCGGACAAGTCCGGGATCGAGACCGCGATGAGGGCAATGCGTGGTCGCGTTGATGGAGTGGTTGCGATGTCTCCGGATATCGATGCGGAGTCGCTGCTCAATCTTCCCAGCACGATTCCCGTCGTGCTGCTCTGCTCGGTGTCGAGAGGCCACGAAGTCGATTCACTCACGATTCAGAACTGTCGTGGCGCGCGGGAGATGGTGAGGCACCTGGTGTCACTCGGGCACACGCGAATAGCAATCATCAAGGGCTCGGCTGGTAATTACGATGCGGCCGAGCGGCTGCGTGGGTACCGAATGGCATTGCGGGAAGCTGGGATTGTGCCTGATCCACCGCTCGAGCAGAGCGGCAACTTCACCGAAGCGGGCGGTTACGCCGCGACAATCGACCTGCTCGCATTGCGCGAGCGTCCGACCGCGATCTTCGCCGCGAACGATTCGATGGCGATTGGTGCGTTGAGCGCGCTCCGGGAGTCCGGAGTGCAGGTGCCTGAGGAGATGGCAGTTGCGGGGTTCGATGATATCCCGCTCGCGCGGTTCATGGATCCGCCGCTGTCGTCGGTGCATGTGCCGATTTGCGAGCTTGGGGCGAGAGCGGTGGAGCTGCTGCTGCATGGCGTAACGCACAAGAACGATCATGCGCGTCGGCGCGAACGTGTGTCGACAGAGCTTGTAATCCGGCGTTCGACCGGTGCTGAGCCGGCGGAGCGCTCGCCACCGAGAACCTTTAAGAGGGAGACAGTTTCCGTTTGATCAAGGCAAGTCAGCCCGAATTGGCAGTACAACACTCACAGGAGATGTAAATGAACACCAGCAATATCGATTCTCACCGATTGTCACGGTGGATTGCAACGCTCGTGGCGCTGTTGTGTTTCGTCGCCGTGGACGCTGCTGCGCAAACCACATCTGGCAACATTCGCGGTTACGTGACCGGTCCGGGCGGAGCCCCTGTCCCGGATGCGCAAGTTGTCGCGCGAATGACGGCGACGAACGAGACTCGAGGCACCACGACAAATGCCTCAGGATTCTACTACTTGGCTGGCCTACGTCCGGGCACATATGAGTTGACTGTGCGGAGAGTAGGCTTGCAACCTCAGACTCGCGCCGTCACCATGCGAATCGGAGAGACCTTGGACCTGAATGTCTCAACGACAGAGGTCGCGACAAAGCTCGAGACGGTCGAGGTAACCTCCGCTCGCACAGGTACAGAAACAAGAACGTCTGAGGTCGGGACTAATATTTCGCGCGAACAGATTAGCAACCTGCCGAACTTCGAGCGAAACGTACTCGACCTGGCGAAACTCACGCCCGGGATGTCCGCGCAGGCAGTGAACAATACCGACAAGTTCATCGCCGCGGGCGGCCAGCCACCGGAGGCCGTGAACATCTTCGTCGATGGCGCCACTTACAAGAACGACGTTCTTCGGGGCGGTGTTGTCGGTCAGGATGCGAGCAAAGGTAATCCGCTTCCACAGGGTGCGATTGATCAATTCAAGGTGCTGACGCAAAACTACAAGGCTGAATATCAGAAAGCCGCAAGCGCGATCATCGTTGCGACGACCAAGAGCGGCACCAATAAGCCGGAAGCGGATTTGTTCGCCTACGGTGTGGGTAAGGCGTATGTCGCGCGCGATCCGATCGCCGTGCAAAATGGATCTCCTCGTCCGAACTACCAGCGACTTCAGGCTGGCGGCAACATAGGCGGTCCGGTCATCAAGGACAAACTCTTCTACTTCGGCACGTATGAGCTGAACTTTCGAGATGAGCCGGCGTACATCAGGCTTGGACCGGACACCCTCGGCGCACCCGCGGCAATTGTGTCCTCACTGAGGCCATTTACAGGTCAACAGGCGCAGCAATTCCGCGAGCACCTCGGCCTGGGCAAGCTCACGTGGAATGCATCAGATCGTAATACGGCAGATGCGAGTTTCACTATACGTCGTGACAACGATTTTCGCGGTTTTGGGGGCCAGACTGCTTTCTCAGCAGCGGAAAATCTGCGCGTGAACACCTATACCTCCGTTGTCAATTTCAAGCATGCAGGTGATAGGTGGCTCAATGAAGCGCAGGTAAACTCCCAGTTCTTTACCTGGAACCCCACTGCAAAGGATTTCAACACCGTCGGCAAGAATTATTTCGGATTGCTTCGCATTGGCGGCAAGGACACCGATCAGGATTTTCGACAGAACCGGCTATCCCTGCGCGATGATATCAGCCGAGGAGGAATCAGTTTCGGCGGTGACCATGCTTTCAAGGGCGGCGTTGGAGTTGATTTTCTCTCTTACACGGGCACCAAGTTCTTCGTCGGGAATCCGGTCTTCAACTTCCGGGCGGTGCCTGAGCAGTATGCTACTCCGTTCCAGGCTCAGATTGGATTTGGCGACCCGACGATCAAGAAGCACAACACGCAGTTCGGCGGTTACGTGCAGGACGATTGGTCTATCGGGCGCGCACTCGTGCTCAATCTCGGCTTACGTTGGGACGCCGAGACTAACATGATCAATAATGATTACGTAACGCCGGCACCGTTGGCCGACACACTACGCCAAGCCTACAATGCTGGAATCCTCGTCGTCGACCAGTCGTTTGGCAACAACCAGACGCGCAATGTCAATGTCATCCAGGAATTGGGCGGGATCAACCGGTACATCACCACCGGGAAAAGCGATCGGCCAATGTACAAGAAGGCGTTCCAGCCTCGCTTGGGCGCGTCGTATGCGCTGCCCGACGAGAAGACTGTGCTCTTTGGCGGAGCTGGGCTTTACTTCGACCGCAACTACTGGAACACATTATTCGACGAGCAATTCAGGCGGCAATTCCAGGTAATTACCATCGATTTCCGGAGCAACTGCGCCGGTGCACCAAACTGCGCGGCTTGGGATCCGAAATACTTCGATCCTAATCAGCTCCGAGCGCTCGGATCGGCCGTCGGCAGGCCAGAAGTGTTTTTGGTCGCTAACGATTTGGTCCCGCCACGTACGATCCAATTCTCTGGTGGGGTTCGACGCAGTATCGGGACTGACCTACTTACAGTTTCTTATAATGGGCTACGCGGGCGGAACTACATGAACTTTGTTCGCGGAAGTCCATTTGGTGGTGGCGGAATTCCGTACAGCACCGTATTCGTGACCGACGATCGAGTTAAGACGTGGTTCGATGCCCTCGAGGTGCAGTATCAACGTCCACTGACACCCGATACACGTTGGGGCGGCGGTCTCGCCTACACCCTCTCGAAATCAACCGAACAGGGGCAGAGCCAAGATCTGTTCTGGGGATTCGATAATCGCTATCCGACGGTCGCAGATCGACCGCGGCTTGTAGCACCAGGAGATCAGCGCCACTCGATAGTGGCGAATGGAATCTTCAAGCTGCCTGCCGGGTTTCTCTTCAGCACCATTGTCAACCTCGGCTCTGGCATTGCAGTCAACGCAACCGATGCCAGCCAAGGTTTTGCGACGGGCCAACAGCGGACGTACGTCTTCCAGCCGCCAACACGGGCGTTCCTCGGAATTGGACACGTTTTTGGTTATCAGAACCTTGATGTCCGCCTGCAGAAGGACATCAATTTTGCATCCTCGCAGACGGCGGCGATTCTGGTTGACGTGTTCAACGCACTCAACAGCAATAACTTTGGGTGCTACAACACGACGATCAATCCGCCGAACCCACCCCTCAACAACTCGAATGCCAACTATGGCAAGCCGGGTTGCGCGGGTTTGGGGCGTCGGCTTCAGGTCGGTGTGAGGTACGGCTTCCGTCAGGGAGGGGGAATAGAGTAGTACGCTTCTCTTGCTGTTTAGCACTACACGAAATTGGCGCTGGCTGCGGAACAATGCAGCCAGCGCCAATTTCGTTAGGTCCTCGAATCCTCGGGGTTGCGGCGAAACGTCTGCATCAGCAACGTCAGCGGAGGCCACGCAGTACTGGAGTTGCGGCGATTGTCTGATCGGTAATCATTGCCAAGGAACTCAATGCTCGATCGGGAGTTAATGCTGAAGCGCTGCTCAGCGACGTTCCTCGTTCTGGTGTCCGCTTGCGCCACGAATACTTCCATCACTGGCGTCACCGGCCCGGCAGCGCCATCGACGCTCACCACACGCCAGACCGCGTTCCTCGACACCCTTGAGCACCGCACCTTCAATTGGTTCTGGGAACGTAGCGATCCGAACACCGGTCTCACCCCCGATCGCTGGCCAACAAAAAGTTTCTCAAGCATCGCGGCGGTTGGGTTTGCACTTACTGCATACCCTGTGGGGATCGAGCGCGGATATGTCACGCGCGCCGACGCTGCGCAGCGTACGCTCAATACACTGCGCTTCCTCTACAATGCTCCGCAGGGTTCCCAGACGACCAACGTCACAGGCTACAACGGGTTCTTCTACCACTTCCTCGACATGCAGACCGGTTATCGGTTCGAGCACGTCGAGCTCTCTACCATAGATACATCGCTGCTCTTGGGCGGCGTTCTTTTCTGTCAGTCGTATTTCACCGGCCCGGATCCAACGGAGAACGCCATCCGTGCCTACGCAGATTCGATCTATCTGCGCGTCGATTGGCCATGGGCGGTCCACAACGCGCCACTCGTGAGCATGGGGTGGCACCCCGAATCCGGCTTCATCGATTCGGATTGGAAAGGCTATGACGAAGGCATGATCCTCTACATCCTGGCGCTTGGCTCACCCACCCACCCTATCG
>CADDZN010000080.1 GCA_902812375.1 bacterium
ACGCTCGCCCCTCTCAAAGGCGCGCACGATCGGCGCGCATCCCTCCGCCTGCACCGAGATCATTCGCGGACGCTTCTCACTAATCCAGCCGAGCTGCTGCATCTCGTCGAACGCCTTCCACATCCCAACGAGTCCAGTCCCACCACCCGTCGGATAAATGATCACATCGGGCAGCGTCCACGCGAGCTGCTCCGCGACCTCGTAGCCCATCGTCTTCTTACCTTCGATCCGGTACGGCTCCTTGAGCGTCGAGACATCGAACCAGCCTTCAACATCTTTCCGCCGAGCGACTTCCGCCCCGCAATCTGTGATGAGGCCATCGATGAGCGTGACATGCGCGCCGGCGGCTTCGCACTCGATAATGTTCGCGCGTGGCGTATCCCTTGGCATGAACAGATACGCGCCGAGTCCCGCCCGCGCGCAATAGGTGGCGAGCGCGCCCGCGGCATTCCCAGCGGACGGCGCCGCCAGCTTTTTTGCGCCAAGCTCCTTCGCCATCGACACCGCAACGGCCATCCCGCGGGCCTTGAAGCTCTGCGTCGGATTCAGCGATTCATCCTTGACGTAGATCTCGGGCATTCCGACTGATTCGCCGAGTGCACGCGCGTGCAGAAGCGGCGTCCACCCCTCGCGCAGCGACACGATGTTGTCCTCTCGGCGCACTGGCAGCACCTCGCGGTAGCGCCAGAGATCAGCTCGACGAGCATAGAGCGATTGGCGGGTGAGAAACTTCGCGATCCTCTTCAGATCGTAGCGGACGAGCAGGGGTTTCCCGCACTCCGTGCACACGTTGTGCAATCGTCTCGCTTCGTACTCGCGTTTGCAGAATGAGCACTCGAGATTCTTGACGTGCATTCAGTCTCGCCGGACGGGAAAAGTGCGCGGAGAAGTGAGCCCACTATACTTCACAAAACTAACATGCGCATTGAGAATCCTCCCCTGGGAGTGATCACTACTTCGGGATGCTGATGACCACCGAGCTGATTCGCGCAATCAGTGAAGCTGTGAACGCTTTTCAGGAGATACTTGCAAATCCGGTCATTTCCGGAATTCGCCTCGTCGCCGAGCTGTTGGTCGCGACCCTGACACCTGCTCTTATCGATCGGCACGCCCGCCACTCAAGCCGCGTTCTGAAGTAGATGTACATTGGGCACGTTGGCGCGGCGCTCGCGGGCAAGCGCGCGCGGCAAAACATCGGGCTGGTCGTACTGCTGATCGCGACGTACGTCCCTGACTGGGTGGATACCGGGCTCTGCCTCGCCGGGTCTTTCACGCCCGCCGAGATGCTCTCGCACTCCATTCCGGCGGTGCTGGTCTTCGCGCTTGCCTGGTTCGTCGTCTACGGATTGCGGTCAGAGGATTGGGTCGGAGCAGGCGTGCTCGCGGGCGTGATCCTCTCGCACATGTTCTTCGACTGGATCACGGGCGAGAAGCCGACGTGGCCCGGCGGCACGATGATTGGGCTTAATCTCTACGCGCATCCCATTGCCGATTTCATCGTAGAGGGAACCGTCATCGCGATCGGCGGCGCTCTCTACGCCCGCACACTTCCGCCACGACGCCGGCCTTGGATCGACGTCTCGATGATGCTCGGCGCGCTCCTGGCGATGCAGCTCGTGATAGATGTCGCGCGAATGTTTCTGAAGTCACTCCCAAAATGCTGACACACCGCGATGGAGCCACTGGTACCCACATGCTGACGACGGATCTTCGCGAGATCGCCCGACGGGCAATGATCGATGCTGGGTTCAATCCCGATGTCGATCCCGCAATGAAAGCCGAGGTCGCGAGCCTCGGCAAGCACGCCGACAATCGCGCGCCGCTCGCTGATCTCCGGAACGTGTTGTGGTCGTCGATCGATAACGAGGATACCCGCGATCTCGATCAACTGGAGTTCGCCGAAGTGATTGGCGATGACGCGTGGAAGCTCCTCATCGCGATTGCTGATGTAGACGCGGAAGCGCCCAAGGGTTCGGCGATCGACCTGCATGCGCAAGCACAGACGACGACGGTCTACACTGGTGCGGTGATCTTCCCGATGATTCCCCTCGAGCTGTCCGCGGGAGCGACGTCGCTGTTCGAGGGAGCAGACAGAAAAGCGATCATCGTAGACATGGTCATCGGAACGGATGGAACGGTGCGGTCGGGTGATGTTTACCGCGCGCTCGTGAACAACAAGGCGCAGCTCGCCTATCCGGAGGTCGGGGCGTGGCTCGACTCGGCCAAACCGATGCCAGAGAAAGTGGCAGCCACGGCGGGTCTGGAAGAACAGCTTCGCATTCAGGCACGCATCGCCAGGGCATTACGTGAAACGCGATTCGAGAACGGCGCGCTGGAGATCGAAACAGTGGAAGCCCGCGCGGTGTCGCACGATGGAAAGGTCACCGGAATCGAGAGATCGGTGAAGAACAGCGCGACGGACCTCATCGAGGACTTCATGATAGCGGCGAATGGATCAGTCGCGCGATTTCTCGAGGCACATCACGTCTCGTCGATACGACGAATCGTGCGCAGCCCCGAGCGTTGGGCTAGGATTGTCGATCTCGCGCGCGAGCTCGGGAAGCAGCTTCCGTCCGAGCCCAATGCAGTCGCGTTACACGATTTCATGCTCGAACGCCGGGCGGCCGATCCGGAGCACTTCCCGGACCTGTCGCTAGCGATTGTGAAGCTGTTGGGACCGGGCGAGTACATCCTCGACCGTCCTGGTGTCGAGGAGCCAGGGCACTTCGGACTTGCGGTCCAGGACTACACGCACTCGACGGCACCCAACAGGAGGTACGCGGATCTGGTTACCCAACGCGTGGTGAAGGCTGTTCTCGCGGAGGCGCCGCCGCCCTACACCGATGAAGAGTTGTCGACTATCGCGCGGAACTGCACACTCAAGGAAGACGCCGCCCGGAAAGTCGAGCGCAACGTCCGGAAAATCGCCGCGGCGATTCTGTTCAGCCACCGGATTGGCGAGCACTTCCAGGCAATCGTCACCGGTAATAAGGCGGGAGGAGTATTCGTACGAGTGGTTAATCCACCGGTGGAGGGAAAACTCGTGCGCGGACAGAAGGGTGTCGACGTCGGGGACGAGATCGACGTGGAGCTGGTCTCGACAAATCCGGATCGCGGCTTCATAGATTTCGCCAGAGTCGGAGCGCGACCGACGCCGAGCCCGCCGGGAAAGCACTGATCAATGCAAAGGAACTCGACAACAGACGCGAGTGCCGCGGTGGCACGGCCCATCGCTTTGAACAGCGGCAGCATCTGCGGCATCGCCGTCAACGAGTCGATGCCGAGACGCACCACCCACTGCTGGGAACACCAACCGACAACAGGTAGCTCAGACTGTGTAGTGGCAACAGATAGTTCTGCGATCGTAGTACAACTCTTCTACCACGACATAGATGACCGATACCAAGGCATTGCCATCCCGCTCCGAGGCGCTCGCCCTCATGCACGAGTACACGGCGAGTGAATCGCTCCGCAAGCATATGCTCGCCGTCGAGGCGGCAATGCGCGCCTACGCCGCAAAGTTCGGAGAGGATGAGGAGCGGTGGGGAATCGCCGGCCTCGTACATGATTTCGACTATGAGCGCTTCCCGAACAACGCCCATTCGCCGACCGAGGAGCATCCGTCGGAGGGAGTACGAATCCTGAGAGCGAAGGGCTACCCGGAGGATATCCTCCAGGCAATCCTCGGCCACGCGCACTACACGAACACGCCGCGGGAATCGCGGATGGCAAAGACTCTTTTCGCGGTCGACGAGCTCACTGGCCTGATCACGGCGACGGCACTGGTGCGCCCGAGCAAGAGTGTGCACGAGGTCGATGCGAGGTCGGTACGAAAGAAGATGAAGGACAAGGCATTCGCGCGCGGGGTCAATCGCGATGACGTCATAAACGGCGCGCAGGAGCTGGGAGTGGACCTCGACGAGCACATCGCATTCGTAATCGGCGCTATGCAGGCGCGCTCGGCCGATCTCGGGCTATCAGGCTCTTAGCGATCCGTAACTGCACGCGCTGCCTTGGCATCTTGGCGCAGCTATGGGCGCGCGGTTGCCTTTGCATCTCTGTTCTTGGTCGGTGAGGGGCGTACTCTTCGGCGACGACAGTCGCTCTGGCGGAGCCGCTAACAACGCTCACTCGCTCCGCTCGTTCGCGCGTCTCCTTGGTCGCTCCTTTGAACGTCGCCTGTGAGGACACCCCTCACCTCCCGGGCACAGATCCATAACTGCGCGCGCCCTTACACTGCACGTGCTACCTTCGCAGCGCGTGCGTTGCCCGAGCGTGAGCCTAACCGCCCGCCTCGAACCTCACCGCGCCGGCTTTAGAAGCGCGATGTCGTTGGTGCCGGGCGGAAGCGCGTTCGACGTCGTCTTCGCCCCGCGAATGCCAAGGGACAGTTCAGCGCAACGACAGCGTGGCAGGAAGGGAGGGCGAAGGTGTCCTCGCAGGAGACATTCAGCGAGCGACCAGGAGACCCGCGACTGAGCGGAGCGAAGGAGCGCAGTTAGGGGCTCGGGCGCCCGCTAAGCGCAAGCGTGCGGGCACACGAGCGAGCGTTGTCGACGAGAGGACACCTTCGCCCGACCGACCGGCGCGATGTCGTTCGCCCAAAGCTACTCCATGGCAAATTCGCGATTGAAGATCACGTCGAAGGCGAAGCTCTTGGGCCGGGTCTTGAGCTCCATCACCTGCGCGATGCGCTCGAGGCGGGCCGGAATTCCCATGATCTTCTCCTGCGCCGCACGCCCCAGATCGTTCAGCCCTTCCATCGTATCGATCGACCAATACTTGATAAGCTCCTCGACGATCTTGAGGTACTCGCGCGGTCCATAGATCCCCGCGCGACGCACCACGTCGGCGAGCTCCCTGAAGTGCGGCATATTCACGCCCGGCATGTCGATCGCCGGCATTATCTTCGCCGCCGCGATCAATCCCTGATTCGGATCGCGCTCGAGCACCGCCTTGAAGACCGACCTATAGAACGTGTAGTGCCGCGCCTCTTCCTTCGCGACGTTCTGAAGCACCGTGCCGATCATCGGCTCGTACTGCGATGCAAATTTGCCCGTGTTCGCATGGGACACCTGCGTCGCTCTCTCCTGGAGCGACGTGTACACGAAGACCCGATACGGATCCTTGTCCCACTCTGGCTCGAAGCCGGCCTTGATGTAGTCGAATTGCATCTTCTCGATCACCACCGGGTCGAAGATGCCCGCGTCCCGGGTGTAGTCGTGGAGAATCGCGCCGTGCCTGTCCTCCTCCGCCGTCCACAGATTGTTCCAGCGGGCCCAGATGCTGTCCGTGCCCAGATACACAGCGAGCAAACGGTGAAAATGCGGAAGGCCTTCCTCGGTGAGCAGATTGAGGGCGAGCGCCACCCGCGCCGGGTCGCTGATGCCGCGCGCCCTCTCCCTCAGAGCGCGCAGATGATGGTCGGGATCTTCCCCAGGCGGCGGCTCGAGCAGTTCCGCTGGAAACCAGAGAACACGCTTCGCTTCGTGCGAAGCCATCAACTCGCTGACGACAGGCTCGAGATCCGTGAGGACCGCAATCTTCGAGAGCGTTTCTGCTTCTACTGGATTCACTGACATCCCTTGACCCGGTTGTCGATCGATGACAAATACGCTGACCACTCTCTGGCCTGTGCGCAAGTGATGCAGGCATAACACGAAACGTCACACTTATGAGCGGAGAGAGGTAATCCACAATTCACCGGACGCTCGCCCTCCCTCTGAAATCACGGCCTGACGCTTGCGCACAAATTATTTTCACTCCGATCGTCGCCTTCCTCCAACGGCTGCCGGCAAGCGGCAGCCGCGGAGAAGCCGCGACGACGTCCTCAACCTGAATTTATCGCGGCAGGAGAAAGAAATGGCAGACCAGTCCAACAACCGAGGTACCTTGACCGACCAGCGAGGCGAGTCCGGCGGACCGCTGGATGGAAACGGCATTGCGCGCGGCGGAACGAACAGCGGCGCCGGACGCAATGGCAACAACGCCGGCGGAGACGGTATAACGCGCGAAGGAGGTGCTGCGACCGGGTCGGTGAGCAGAAAGACGCCGCGCGGGTTCGCAGCGATGGATCCCCAGGCACAGCGGGCCATCGCAGCCAAAGGTGGCCGAGCAGCGCACCAGAAAGGCACGGCTCACGAATTCACGAGTGAAGAAGCACGCGTCGCGGGACGGAAGGGTGGCGAAGCATCGCGTGGCGGGCGCAGGTCAAGCGGCAGCAGTCAGTAGGCCACCTTCCAGAACGAAAGCAAACGAGGCACGGGGTTTCTCCGTGCCTCGCGCAGTTTGAGTCGGTCAGTCGACGCCAACCTCCTCCATCATCACAATCGCTCCCTGCGGAGCGCCGCTGTCCGGCGTCATCAACGGCGTCGACGTCACCTTGCACTGAATTTTCCTGCCGCGGCGATTGATTGCTTCGATAGTCATCTCTTTCGCTTCCGAGCCATCGCTCATCGTCGCCGTGATGATTGGCTTCACCTTCGCGACCGGAAGACCGATGTCCAGATTCATGAAGTGCCGATTCACCGCCTCGTCGGAGCGAATGCCCCACATGTCTTCGGCGCGCCGATTCCAGATCTTGACGCGCATCTCCAGATCGATGATCGCGACACCGCCCCCCAGACTCGCAAAGATCGCCTCCAGGTAGGAGTTCAGCTCTCGCAGCTCATTGCCTCTCTCGCGAAGCTGCGTGTTGGCGATCCCGTGCTCTTCGTTGATCGCCTGCAGCTCCTCGTTCATCGTCTCGAGCTCTTCGTTCGTCGATTGCAGCTCCTCGTTGGTTGTCTCCAGCTCTTCGACCGTCGACTGGAGCTCCTCGTTCGTGGTCTCGAGCTCCTCGTTGGTCGATTGGAGCTCCTCGTAGGCGCCCTGCAGGTCCGAGTGTGATTGCTGCAGCTCCTGCTTCACCCGGTGGAATGCGGTCACATCGTCGAAGCTCACTGTCACACCAATCAGAGACCGCTTGCTGTCATAGAGAGGCGTGAGCTGGACATCGAACCAGCGCTCCTCCCCTCCCATCGCCCACGGCGTCTCCAGAAGCTTTACTGGCCGCTCGTCGATGAAAAGCTGGTCGATCAGCGATCGTAGCTCGATTGGGCGGTAGGATACCTCGAGATCGTGAAACAACCGGCCGGTGTCGCCCGGCGCCAACCTGAAAAGTGCTCGCGCGCGCTCGTTGGCCAGAACCAGATAGCCCTTCCGATTTACGACGAACGACGCGACGCTCATCCGGTCGAAGGACGCATCGCACAATGCGCCCGGCTCTGCATCGCCCGGATTCTTTTCGCTGCCGTCCCTCCCGGTGACGAGCAGTGGGTCCTTCCGGGGATCCCGCCCCACCTTTCGGAAAACGCGTTTCTGAATGTCGACAGGTTCGAAACGGCTCGCGTGCGTAGCGAGCGTCTCGGCTTTTCCGAGAAGGAGATACCCACCGTCGTTGAGCGCGAAGTGGAAGCGGTTCACGATTCTCGTCTGCGTCGCCGCATCGAAGTACATGAGAGTGTTGCGGCAAACCAGTAGATCGATCCTCGAGATCGGCGCGTGGTGCACGAGATCATTCCGGCCGAAGATGACTGACCGGCGCATGTCTTTTCTGAAGGTGTACTTTCCGCCCTTGGCCTCGAAATACTTTTCGAGCAGCGGCGCTGGCACGTCCTCTACTTCCTTCTCGGTGTAGGTGGCCGCTCGCGCGTACGCCAGCGCAGCGTCGTCGAGATCAGTTCCGTAAATTTTTACTCGCTTGAGGTACTCCTCTATTCCCAACTGCTCGGCCAACACCATGGCGAGCGTGAAAGCTTCCTGACCCGTCGCGCAGCCCGCGCTCCAGGCGCGTATCGGAGCCTCCGGCGATTTCTCCTCGAGCAGCCTGGGAATAATCTCCTCCGAGACGAACCCCCACGGTATCGAATCGCGGAAGAACGATGTCACGTTGATCAGCACCGTGTTGAAGAGATGGTCGAACTCACTCGGATCGGTCTCGAGGAGCGCCATGTAGTCGCGGTAGTTGTCGACGCCCGCGATCTGCATCCGGCGCTGCACACGCCGGATCAGACTAGCCCGCTTGTAGCCCTTGAAGTCCAGGCCGCGGCTTCGCTTTATCAGATCGAGAAGTTCTTCGAAATCGCTTGAGTTGTCCGGTTCAGCCACAGAGCCCTGGCTCGACCCTCACTCGTCACAGGTTTGCGGGCTGCCTGTCATTCGTGAGGATACCATTGAGGATTACGTCGCGAAGGGTCTTCGCTCGTTGCGCGACGACCTTTTCCTCTTCAGTATAACGCGCAATCCCTTTCTTGTTAGCACCATTTTCCGCGCGTTGGATGAGACGCCTCAGAAGGGCCGCACGCTCCTCCAGCGCGCGTAAGGCAATCCAGAACGCCGACTCCACTCCGTCAGCCTGTCCCGCGAGCAGGCTCTCGACCGCGTACGCGTGTCCCACTCTGCAGCGAAAGCGCAGAATGTCACTCTCGGTCAATTCCCACAGTGCGCCGTTGCAATCGGGACAAGTGAACGCGCTCACCACGCCCGGCTGGTTGTCGCCATGTATCTGCTCGAAATCGAACTTGTCGATTGCGAGCTCTTTCCGATCCTCTTCTTCCTCTTTTGGGTCCGTCATTTTCACGCTCTCCTCACCCACGCCCGTGCCGACCAACTCCTGAAGAGCGGACGGGATCTCAGATATAGGAAGAATCTGCTGCGCGCAACCGGCCTCGATCGCGCTGGTAATCATGCCATCATAAAGTGCTTCGTGGGGATCCTGGACGATAGTCGCCCCGCCCATCGTTTGAATTACTTCGAGACCCGCTGTTCCGTCATCGAGGTTCCCGGAGAGAATGACCCCGACTACCCGCTCGCGGAATGTGAGTCCCGCTGATCGAAAGAGCGGATCGACAGCGGGACGCACGCCGTGCTCCGTCGGTCCGATTACGAGACGAATGCGACGCTTCTCGAGGATGAGATGTCGTCCCGGAGGCGCCACGTAAATCTTCCTGCGCTCGATGGGACTGCCATCGACAGGATGAATAGCGGGCAGATTTCCGCGCCGAGTGAGAATCTGCGGAAGCACGCTGGTACCACTCGCGGGAATGTGCACGACGACGAACACACTCGCGTCGAAATTGGCGGGTAGCCCCGCAACGAGGGCACTCAGTGCTTCTACCCCCCCAGCCGATGCTCCAATCACAACAATGTCTGTCTTGGCCATTTGCCTGTCTGCGTCGAACGCAACTACAGGCTGATCGGCCTTAGAGTTGCATGACATCGTTTGGGAGAGCGTCCGGACTATACGTTTGCAAATGATGGACCCTGAGCAGCACCCCCAGCCGAGCAACGACCTTCGCGAATTCTCCCGTAAAGTACGGGACGCGCGGAGTCGTTACGACTCCGCGCGCCAGGGAATCTCTAACGGAGAAGCAAACGCTCGTTCGTCACAGGAGACTCAGGTTGAGCTCCTCGCGGCGCTAGAGGAGCTCCGCGTAGCGGACGAAGAGCTGAGGCAGCAAAACGAAGAGCTCGCCGCGAGTCGCGACGAGATCGACCGCGAAAGACAGAAGTACTACGAGTTGTTCGACTTCGCTCCGGACGCCTACGTGGTCACGGACGCAAATGGAACTGTTCGCGAAGCAAACGCGGCAGCTAGCCAGCTCCTCGGCGTACCACGTCAATTTCTGATCGGCAAGCCATTGTCGGTCTATTTTGATGAGACCGCCCGTAGCACCTACAGGCATCAGCTCGATCAGCTCTGCGGGATTCCCCGTATCGACGACTGGGAAATCTCGTTGCGCCCTCGAGGCGGGCACGAGGTACCTGCCTCGATTTCAGTCGGCCGGATTTCAGCCAAGGATAAGAGCATCGCGGGCTTCCGCTGGATCATCCGCGATATCTCGAAACGGAAAATGGCCGAGGAAGAGGTCCACCACTTGAATCGCGAGCTGGAGCTCCGAGTGGCTTCTCGCACCGCGCAACTTGCTGCGGCAAACCGTATCAAGGACGAGCTGCTGGTGAGTGAGCGCAACGCACGCGAGCAAGCCGAGGTGTCGAACCGAATCAAGTCGGATTTCCTGGCGCTTCTGAGCCACGAGTTCCGCACACCACTGCAGGCAATCTTCGGTTACACCGAGCTCCTCGAGCGACAGATCCACGGGCCCCTCAACGAGTTGCAGCAGCGCGATATCAGTCGGATCCAGCACAGTCAGCAGCATCTACTCGGCTTGATCAATACGATCCTCGAGTTCGCGAAGCTCGAGAGCGGTAAGTCTCTCGACATCGCGTGCCACCCGACTGTCATGAACGAGACGCTGTCAGAGATGGAGGCGCTTGTCGCGCCCCACCTCGAGGCGAAGAAGCTGCAGTACAACTACGAGTGCGCGGACTCCACGATTATCGCGCAGGCAGACCCCGCCAAGGTGCAGCAAGTCGTGCTCAACCTCCTCGCG